>JASFEP010000007.1:0-35213 GCA_050124775.1 Candidatus Aminicenantota bacterium | reverse complement strand
TAGGATATTCAAATTCCTCTTCCCGTCAATCTCTTCTTTCGGAAAGTTATTTTGATCTTGATCAAAAAAGTTTTGCTGCACACAACCGGGAGTCTTTGCATGGCATTGACAGTCTTGATAAAAAAGTAGACATCCCGAAGCTAGACACTTATACTTTAAATCTTCACTGTTAATAGGAGACAAACCCTATATGGATCTAAAAAACCATCTCCGGTTTACACTCGTTTTCTTCGGCATTCTGATTGTTGTCTGCGGTGCGTTCGGTGATGAAAAGACAAACAAGGTCGACAAGATGTTTGCGAATTGGGACAAACCAGATTCACCGGGTTGTGCCCTTGCCATCGTCAATAACGGAGAGATCATCTACAAACGAGGTTATGGAATGGCCAATCTGGAGAATAATGTGCCTATTACCCCCCATTCCGTATTCTACATCGGATCCGTCTCCAAACAGTTTGTCACCATGTGCATCGCCCTTTTGAACCAGGAGGGCAAACTCTCCTTAGATGACAATGTCCGGAAATATATCCCAGAACTCCCTGACTATGGAACCCCGATCACAATCCGACACCTCATCCACCACACTAGCGGTATCCGCGATTATCTCACTCTGGAAGATATCGCAGGCATTCCCTTCGGCTTTTACCATGAAGAGGATGTCCTCGAGCTTATCCTTCGTCAAAAGGAGCTCAACTTCAATCCAGGGGATGAGTATCTCTACAGCAATTCGGGTTATTTTCTCCTATCAGTCATCGTTCACAGGGCGAGTGGTCAAACACTCAGGCAGTATGCCCAAGAAAAGATCTTCAAGCCCCTCGGGATGAAAAACTCCCACTTCCACGACAACTATGAAGAGCTCATCGATAATAGAGCATCGGGTTATTTGGCAGAAGGCGGAGGACGATATAAAAATTTCATCTCCACCTTCGACTGTGTGGGCTCCGGAGGATTGTTTACATCTGTAGAAGACCTCTATCTTTGGGACCAGAACTTTTACCATCACAAAGTGGGCGGAAAGGACGTTTTCGAACTCATGCACACGGTAGGTACACTTAACAATGGAATCAAGCTCGATTACGCCTTTGCTCTGAACATCTCGAACTATAAGGGTTTGAAAACTGTCGGCCATGGGGGGTCATTGGGGGGATATAAATCGGCATACATCCGTTTCCCCGATCACAATTTTTCAGTCATCTGTCTTTCTAACTTAAATTCATTTGAGCCAACGAAGCTCTCGCAGCACGTAGCCGATATCTATCTCGCCGATTTTTTCACGGAAGAAAAGCACAAGCCAGAAATAAAACAAGCGATCGACCTCCCATCGGAAGATTTAAAGAGTAAAATAGGTTCCTACATCCGTTTTGAATCCGGCGAAACGATCCGAGTATCTCTGAAAGAAAAAGGGCTCTATATCACTCTTCAAAACAGGGATTACTACTTGGCTCCTATCAGCGAATTCGAGTTTGTCGTCCAAAATATTTCCCGGAAGCTCTTCGTCAGCTTCGAAATGCAAAAATCCGATAGGCCGACGCAGCTCCATTTCCATGAAGTTGGTAAGAGGCCCCGTATATTTGTGGCGTCCGGTGTGGAGGCGCCTACAGATAAACAACTGTCCGAATACGAAGGACACTTCTATAGCGAGGAGCTTCAGATGACATTCGCAATCCGTCGCGAGAACAATACGTTGCGCTTTGTGCACAGAACGGCATCTCCGGTGCCATTTCGACCATTGTATTTGGATTGTTTCCAGGTCGGAAGTTTGCGCGTCCGTTTCGTGCGTAACGAGGAGAAGGAGGTTACCGGTTTTCTCCTCGACGCAGGCCGCGTCAAGAACCTCCGCTTCACCAAACGTTCGTAAAATCAACACTCTCCTCCGAGTTCAGGGGAATAATTCTGCAGATCTAAGATTCAAGAAGACGCGATTATCCAATTCAGCGATCGGATTGCGTGATGGAAAAAACCGCGAGAAGCGCATAAGCATGGTTCTCCTCTGTCGGGTCGGCCCTCCTAACTGACCGGTGATTCTAGCGGGCTCTTTGGGAGACAACCCATACTGAGTTAATAGGCATACTTCGGAGTGATATACAGTGTCGAGTAAGCAATGTTCGGAATTTCTCTGAGAATTCTTTCAGCCAGCTCTTGCCGGATGAATTTAAAATCGGTCTCAGGAACTTCTTCGGCGATGTCAATATCCGCAGCGATAATGACTTTTTTCGAGGACTCGGCGATCACCCTGAAATCATGATACCCGATAATTTTGGGGATATCCTCGACTAATCGCCGGAATTGATCTTCGATCGCCTGGATCTCTGGTGTCATCTCCAGGAGAGGATCTGTATGACAGACCACCTCCCCCCCGAAGTGTTTCCGCAACTTCCTCTCACATCTTTCTGCGATCTCGTGCATCTCTGCCGAATTGAATTTTTCGGGGATCTCGACGTGCATGGACATCATGTACATGGACCCATAATCGTGCACTATGATCTCATGGACATCCTCGACACCATCCACAGATTTTGCCGTTTCCCGTATCTTCGCGATCATATCCTTACTGGGCGCCTGACCCAGAAGCGGAACTATGGCCTCTTTGGCATGGGTGAATCCCAGATAGAGCAGCCATAAAGAGACCAGGATCCCTATGTAACCGTCGATCTCCGGATGATGAAAATTGTGGCTTGCTACCAAGCCACCGATGACTGTCAGGCTCATCACGGCTTCGATCTTGTGATGGAAGGCATTGATCAGGATCGCATGGGAATGAACTCTGTTCCCGAGATATGTGATGAATTGACTGAGCCATTGTTTGACCACGATAGAAGCGAGCAGAATCCAGGGAAGAGCTGTCCAGAAATGAAGTTCATGGGGGTCGAGGGCTTGATGAAAGGACCGCTCCGCCAGCTGTATCCCCGAAACAAAAAGGAATATCGACATAATGAGCGGCGCCAGATGTTCCATACGACCGTGACCGAAGGGATTCTTGGCCGTGGCAGGCCGGGCCGTCGCCCAAAAGGTCACGACCAGGATAATCGAGTTCGCAAGATGAGACAGGAGATGAAAGGCATTGGCGATGATCGACACAGAACCAGACACCAAACCCAGTATCATTTTGAGCACAAAGAGCGATACGGTGGCAAGGATCGACGCCCATCCTGCCAAAAGGCCGTAATTTACTCGAACCTGCTTGTTATCGGTGTTGTCAAAATCCGTAATAAAACGGCTTGCCAACGCATAATTGATCGTATCGAGAATCTTCATTGTTGACTGACAATTTTAGCAGCTTAGAGAAAAACAGGAAAGAAAAACCTCCTTTTTCTTATCCAGTTCACCGCTTCAGCAGAGGATCATTCCGAACACGAAGATAGCCTGTATAAGATCTTCCGTTTGTATTCAAGGTCAAGCGGAAGGTTCCGGTTCCAGCATCCGGACCCCGAAGCGGTTCACCGAAAAAGTTTCTTCGCGGAGCGAAAATCCTGAACTTTTCTATGAGTTTTTCCCTGATCTCATTCAACTCGTCGGGAGTTTTCGCACTTTCGAAGGTCAAATACAGGTTATGCAGGATTTTTCTCTGCTCCTCATCCACCCGCTCTTCAAGCCTGGAAAAAACATTCTCCAGACTTTCCAAAAATTCCTTTCTCTGTTCTTCACTGGGGTCGTAGCGCATGTCCCAGCGAAATCGATGGATCCCGGGAGTGTTCTCGAGCTCAGCCGTAAAACGGCTTTTCCCATCCAGGTCTTCGATCTCCATTACCGGACTCTCTTTCAGGCTCGTTTTTAGGTAGTAGTTGATCGTCGCCGTGTTTTCAATATCTGTGGGAGAATTGCTGGGCTGTACCTGGGACATGGACAGAGGATTCGTTCCGATGAAGAGTTGATGCCCTCGAGTGGCCCCTCTGCTTATTCCATGCCAGCGTGTGGCTGTAAGATTACGGAACAGGAAAACTTCGGATGTGCGTACATCTTCGCTCAATTGCTGAAGAGGTGTGATATCGTCGCAGATCCAGACTCCTCGTCCGTGGGTCCCTGCGATCAGATCGTTGTCACTGGGATGAATCAGCAGGTCATGTATGGCCACTGTCGGCATCCCGTTCATCAGCCGTTCCCAGGACTTCCCCCCATCCACAGACACAAAAACAGCAAATTCAGTTCCCACAAACAGAAGATCCCTGTTTTTGACATCTTCGCGAATGACATAGACCGGGTGATCAGCCGGGAGATCGTTCGTTATGTTTTCCCATGTCTTCCCGAAGTCCGTGGTCTTAAAAACAAAAGGGCTGAAGATATCGCTCCGGTGACCGTCAAATGTGACGTAGCAGGCACCTTTCGCGAAATGAGAGGCTTCCACACGGCTCACCCAGATATTTGCTGGAATACCCTTGATATTAGGCCGCACATTCGTCCATGTCTTTCCATCATCCAAAGTGAGTTGGATGTTGCCATCATCTGTACCTGCCCATATCATTCCCTGCTGGAGCGGAGATTCCGAGAGCGAAACGATTGTGCAGTGGGTCTCGGCTCTCGTGACGTCCCGCGTTAATCCCCCGCTCTCCCTGTACGTTCTTTCCGGATCGTTCGTCGAAAGGTCGGGACTGACGATCCTCCAGTGCTCTCCCCTGTCCACGCTTTTGAGAAGGAAATTCGCACCGTAATAGAGCGTGTGGGAGTTGAAATGCGAAACGATAAAAGGAGTGTTCCAGTTCGTGCGGAACACGGGCCGATCCTCATCCTTCTCTTCTGGAACCATCGAATCCCAGTTGATCGTATTTTCTTTACTGGGAGTAATACTGACTGATTTTTGCCGGAACACAGCGTGATTGCGGCGCATCCGTCCTCCCTGACTCTCCGTATAAACCGTAGTCCAATCCGCCGGATCCGGAGCCGTATAAAATCCATCGCCGCTATGGAATTTGAACCAGTGATCATTGAGAATTCCGTTAAAATCCCTGCTGTTACTCGGCCCTCCCCAAACACCATTGTCCTGGAGGCCCACATAGACAAAATAGGGATCGCGGCTATCTGCAGATACCGCGTATATCTGGCTGATGCAGAAATTGTCGAAAAAATTGAAATGGCCCCCATGGTCATGGGTGATAGAAATGCCCTTGTCATTCCCTATGTAATAGCGATCTTTATCATGGGGATCGATCCACATGGCATGGAAATCCCCGGAGATCCCGGGCATCCCCTCTTCGAAGGTTTTGCCCCCGTCGAAGGATACTTGCGCTCTCGTTCCCATCGCATACACGCGTTGGTCATCATTGGGATTGATGTAGATCTGGCTGTAGTAAAAAGGCCTGTTGTTGTACCTGTTCACGTAGACCCAGCTCTCCCCACCGTTTTCGGATCTGTATATGCCCGTCCCCCGCTTGCGCATATCCTTGTATTCTGGAGTTCCTCTTTCCGGCTGATATCCGTGCTCGACGATAGCCATAAGGATCCGAGGATTATTCCTGTAGATGGCGATCCCGATCCTGCCGATGGGACCTTCAGGCAGCCCATTGGTGAGTTTGACCCAGGACCGTCCTCCATCATCGGATTTGTACAGGCCGCCATTGGGTCCCCCGCTGTCGAACCGAAAGGGCCGACGCAACCTTTCCCAAAATGCGGCATAAATCACCTCGGGATCTTTCGGGTCGAGCTGGACATGCGTACAGCCTGTCTTTCCATCATCGGGCAATCCATTCGCCAGTTTGATCCACGATTTCCCACCATCCGAAGTCTTGAACAGTCCCCTCTCACCCGTGTATCCCCAAAGATGGCCTTGAGAAGCCACATAGACGATGTCGGGATCGGTGGGATGTGTCACGATCTTGCCGATATGGTGGGTATCTTTCAGTCCCACATTTTTGAATGTTCGGCCACCATCCGTGGACTTGTACACACCATCTCCCCAGGCCACGCTGTTCCGGACATTGGCCTCTCCTGTGCCCACCCAGATTATATCGGGATCTTTCTGGAAAAGGGCCACCGCACCGATAGACGCAGAGGGATAATCATCAAATATGGGCAGCCAGGTCGTGCCCGCATTCGTAGATTTCCACACACCTCCGGATGCGGATGCCACGATCACGTACCGATAATCGTCATCCAGCGCCTGGATATCGGAAATGCGGCCTCCCATGTTTGCAGGACCGATATTCCTCCAGCGCAGTTCCTTGAACAACTCCTCGTCCTGCGCCGTAACGATGGAGACTTGAACATATAATAGAAGAACCAGCAGAAAAACGAAGGACACTGAACCAAAGTTGGCGTTTTTCGGTTTCATAACATTCCCTCCTTCTTGTAAAATGCAATCAAATTCAGGGAAAAACAAACATCCCCAGAACCGAGATAAAATGAATTCTCCTGTTGATAATCGTCCCAATTGTTCGGTTGTGAAAACCGTGAGAAAGGCTGACCGGGCATGGCACATCTCTGAGAAGGAGATGTGATCGAAACCCGCACGTCCGGGCGAAGTTTCTTCGCTGAGGGCACTGATAGTGTTTTGGAATTATCAATTGGGACACTCGAGTATCATCCATCACGGATTTTGGGATGCTTCCCAAGAAACTTTGGCTTGACAATATTCTTCAATATTGTTCTATCATAGACAAATGGAAATTGCCAAAACATTCCTTCCATTTAATTATCGGAGGCAAAAATGCGCAGAGCCCTTCTTTATATGATACTGGGAACGTTGATCGTCCCTTCACTACTACTCGCCCAGGATCTGCGCTGGTTCAAAGGCAACACTCACTGCCACACCACGAACTCGGATGGCGATGAAACTCCCGAAAACGTTGTCAAATGGTACAAAGACCATGGATACCATTTTCTTGTGATCACAGATCATGATGTGCTCACAGATATCGGACCTTTAGACGCGAACAAAAAAGACGATTTCCTTTTGATCTCGGGAGAAGAGATATCGGATACTTTCAACGGCGCTCCCATTCATCTCAATGCCCTCAACATCAACGAAACCATCGTTCCGCAGCGTGGAAAGAGCAAAGTAGAGACCCTTCAGAATAACATCGACGCCATTAACCGGGCAGGGGGAATCGCAACGATCAATCATCCCAATTGGCGTTGGGCGTTCACCGATGTGGAGATGTCTCAACTCAAGAATGTTATCCTGTTCGAGTTGTTCAACCTTTCTTATAACTGCAATAATTTCGGTGCGGGAGGGCACCCGGGAATGGAGGAGGTTTGGGACCGAATGCTCTCAAAAGGCATGTTGATGTACGGACTCGCCACCGACGATGCTCATGACTACCGGGGTGAATTCAGCACCAAAAAATCGAATCCGGGAACAGGATGGATCATGGTCAGGGCCGATGAACTCACACCCCGTGCGATCCTTAACGCTCTCGAAAGAGGAGAATTCTTTGCCACAGCAGGTCTATTGCTTGAAAACGTCACTGTTACAGAAAAGAGCTACACGGTTGAGATCCAGCAAGAAGACGATATGAAATACTCAACAAGGTTTATTGGAAAAAACGGAAGGATCCTGGAAGAAGTCTTTGGAACACATGCAGAATACCTCTTCCGTGGCGATGAAGTCTATATCCGCGCAAAAATTTTCTCCACTTCGGGCGAATTCGCCTGCACTCAGCCGGTATTTTTGAATAATAATTGAGCCCGATAAAGATCCAAGATCAAGTAAAACGGGGCGTCAGCTTGGGAGTCCCTAACCTTCTCTTGGCATGTTGTTGGACCTGATAGACAAAAGCTTCCAGTTTGGTTTTCTCTGAAGCCAAATCCGAACCGCTAAAAACCAGCGTCGGAATCGGGATGTCCTCAAAATCTCTGCGAATGCGGGTAGCTATGGCACCGGATATGGTGCCGAGCATACAGTTGAAACAGATGGCATTGATCACTCCATCGGCGCCATGTTTTGCAAAATCCACCATCTTCGAGATGTTCAGGATCAGCAGGTCGTTGTTGTCATAACCGATGTACGGGGCCGAATTTTCGACGATCTCCACAAAGCCCGGCTCTGTATATCCGGGCAAAACATTTCGGAGGCTTCGTTTGATCCGCCAAGTTTCGAACTCCTTTTTAACAGAGAGAAGTCCAATAACGACCGATTCGAACAATCTGTAATCCTTGAGGGAATTGTATAAGGTCTTTTGTGTGCCAAAATCGAGCTGGTCGACAAGGAAAGGTGCGGGCCAAACCTCACATCCCAAATCTTCGAGTTTTTGGAAAAGTCCATGGTTCGCCCTAGGATTGATCCTTGTGTAGATATCGCCGGCAATCCCGATCAGCGGCCTTGGATACGGGCAAGTGTCGATTTGCCCCAGTCTTTGTACACACCGTTCGAGATACAAGTCGAGATTTCCTCCGGACAAACCCTTTTCTATATCAGAGAGGTTTTTACCGTGGATTTCATCACACTGGCCCGTCTGCCGCTCATAAGGCCTACGTTCACAGATCCCCTTAATGAGCAGGTCCACGGCAACCAGCCCTCTCCACAAGAGCTTCAATCCCGAATTTCCGAGAAGCTTGAACAGAAAATCCATAGGGGGCGAGATGACCTCGAGGTCATCGATTCCCAGATCATGGAGGAGATATCGCATGGCTATCCCATATTGATTGAGGAGACATGTGTGTTTTGAACCCGGGAAATAGAACACCTCTTCCCCCTCGCGCTTCGACCGGGCATACTTGACAAGGTCACCCACAAGAATGGAATAGGCATGGCATTCTTTACCTGAGCTGTACTGCTCACCCAAATTTTGAGATTCCCCGTCGGGCAAGGGGAGAACTTCGGCATTCAGCCCCACGCCCTTAAAAGCTCCTGAGAAAGCCACAGCATGGTCTGCAAAATTAGGCAAAACGAACTTCTTCTTTTTGATTTCTTCAAAAGAGATATCTTCCTTTTTGGGAAGACGGGCTACAGAAATACGCCTCGGGCGCTTTTTCTGAGATGCCTTCACTTCATCCCAAAAAGCTTCCAGCCTTGTGATGAGACCGGCTTCACCTCTGTGCTCGTCAAATTCGAGAAAAAGATTCGGTTTATGCTCTAAAATCTTGTTAAGGTGTCTCATTACAAAAGCATCGGGCCCACATCCGAAATTGGACAATATCACCGGGTAAATATCCGTCTTGGATCGACACCAGAGGGCTACCTGGATCATCTTTCGATTGTAATCCCAAGGGGGCAATCCAGGTATTGTATCAAAAGTTTCTTCATCCAGAGGGATGAAATCCTGAGGAATCGCTTGGACCTCAATCCTCTGGAGATGTTTGGATAGGTTCAAATTCAAAAATCTATCGTGAATGTTGTAAGGCTTACCCAATACGATCCATTTGATCTCCTGTCCCGCTGAAATATCCTTCACAGCCTGTCGTCCCATTGCCTTTATTTTTTCAGCAAAATCATTCTGAGCTTGATATGCCAGGTAAAACGCTCGTTCCATCCGCAAAAAATTCGTGTGAAGCATATCTTTAATGGATCCCATTCCCTCCAAAAAATCTTTGATCCCTGAATGGATGTCCACACAGGGAGTTAAGACATTGGATTCCATAGCAGACTTGACCATGAAAGGCAGGTGCTCTGTGTATGGACATCTGTGTAGTGAATGAGGAGAATCTTTGTGTAAGTTGACAGGAGAAGGAAATATGACCTTATCCACGCCCCTGTCTAAGAGCCATTGCGCGTGGCCGTAGGCTATTTTTACGGGGAGGCAAGCTTCTGCGGAGAGCTTTTGAAGACCATTTGCAAACATTTCGCTGTTGGAAGGAGGCGAGACTTCTACGCTGTAGCCCAGATGATGAAAAAATGTCGTCCAGAAGGGAAGATATTCGATGAGGTATGATGCTCTAGGAAGGCCAATCGTGAGTGATGAGGGAATTTTATCTTGAACGAGACAAGACAGAAGGTGTTCCCGTTCAGAAAAAAAATCTTTGGGACAAGATGTTCCGCTCTGCACGGAAGAGACAGGGGTCGGCGGTTCATCCATACTCTTCTGAGAGGTGTAACGCTCGCAGGTATCCCCGAAATATATCTTTTCATCAGCCATGGAAATGCAGTTGACCTCGCATCTGTTAGAACACTGTTGACACTGGAAACTGCGCACTGTATAAGGTTGTTTGATCCGTTTTTTCAGACCTTCGGTGAGAGAGTCGGTTCTCTCCCGGACATCTTTCGCCCTTTGAGCGATAAGGGCAGCGCCGATAGCTCCGGATATCCTGTTATGGGGGTGAACATCGATCTTTTGCCCTAGCCAGTGGGAAAAAGCCCGGACGACCGCTGGATTGGAAGCAACACCACCCTGAAACACCACATGATCCCCTATCGATCTATCTGCAACCACTTTCTCCAAGTAATTGCGAACGATGGAATACGCAAGACCCGCACATATATTTGGGATCGATACTCCCCGGCTCAGGGCATTGACGAGTTCTGTATCCATAAAAACAGTGCATCTCGAACCCAGATCATAGGGCCGAGAGGATTGCGCGGCAAGAGAGGAAAATTTCTGTTCTATGTTTATACCGAGCTGATCGGCCTGTTCTTCGAGAAAAGAACCCGTCCCTGCTGCGCAGATCTTATTCATCGTAAAATCAACAATCTGTCCATCCTTGACACTGATGAATTTGGAATCTTGACCACCTATCTCGAATATTGTGTCGACTTCCGGAAAATAGCGCGACGCAGTGATCAACTGACAGGTGATCTCATTATGGATGGCATCTGCTTGAAGAATTTTTCCGGCAAGATAGCGACCGCTCCCGGTTGTCCCCACACCTAATATGCTTAAATGGCCGTTACATTTTTCGAGGAGTGCTTCGAATCCTTCCTTCAGAACTTCAAGGGGCCTTCCTTTTGTCGGCAGATAAACGCCGACCTTAATATTTCCCCGAATATCGATCACTGCGAAATTGGTGCTCACAGACCCGACATCCACCCCCAAAAATCCTTCGACGATCTCACCGGGCAGCGGCGCCGGCTCAGCTGTTTCTCGAACCTCGATTCCCGATAGAGGGGGCAATACAATCCGCCTTTTTTTTTCTTTTGGACGAAGATCCTTCACAAATCTGCAGAAACCTTTTGCATCGACAGTCTCTCCTGACCTTTGTGCAAACATTGCAGCGCCGGTCGCAGATGTAACGAGAGGATCTGAAGCAATGATCATGTTCTTCTCATCGATATCAAGAATTTCCCGGAATGCACGAACAAGGCCTTTGTTCTTAACAGCGCCTCCTGTCAAGATAAGAGGCAGATCGGATGGCTGCCCTTTGAGGATAGTGGCCACAAAATTCCGGGCAAGAGCTAGACAGATTCCATAGGCGATCTCTCTGACAGGTGTGCCTTTTTGTTGAAGATGGATCATATCGCTCTTGGCAAAAACACTGCAACGCCCAGCCACTGTGGACCCACGATCCGCAGAGGCCGCGAGCGAAGAAAATTCTTGGATGTCCAGCTTCAACCGGGAAGCCTGCTGCTCGAGAAAGGCGCCCGAACCCGCGGCACATCTTTCATTGATGGCAAAATCCAAGATCTCGATGTCCCTATCCGCTGAGACTTTATCTTTCAGTCGCAGCCAGCATGAGGTCTGTCCTCCGATCTCGATCACAGACCGGGCATCAGGACAATATTTGGACGCACCCAATGCCAGTGCGACGATATCATTCACCCTAGCCACACCAGGAGGCCATTCGAACGATTCACACCCGCATCCTGTGACACCGATCAAGATGGAAGATTCTCGGACCGAGGAAAAGATCCTGTCAACAACGCGGACGACAGCATCTGCAGAATTTCCCCCACAACGTGCTTCCGCTGTTTCAATTATCCGGAAGGCTTCGTCGATAAGAACAGCTTTGCAGGTCACGGAACCAATATCCAAACCCAAGAACATCCTAGACCTTCCTGAAGTTATTCATTCCGGTGGGATATATCCCCGAACGCACCACAAAACTCAAAGCTCTCATTTTTGAAGAAATTAATAGACTTTTGCTCTGTCAAATATATCACAATACAAAGAAACCTGTCCATCCAGAAAAAGCCATACAATAAAAAAATACTCACAGATATGTGCAGGATAAAACAGAGAATATTGAAGATAAGATGCAGATAAGTCTGCAGTCTTTAGGGATAAAGCTTGAAACTAGACTTTTTGAACGTTTTTTGCGACGGGTCCTCGATCGCCCTCTTCGATCTCGTAGCTGACTTGGTCACCCGCGGTCAAAGTCTTAAATCCCGGCATAGTGATCGAGGAAAAATGAACGAAAATATCTTTTCCCTCCTCTTGTTCGATAAAACCATACCCTTTTTTCTCGTTAAACCACTTTACAGTTCCTGTTGGCAAAACTCAGCCTCCTTAAAAAAATTCAAAGTCGTACCCAAGCTAGACCAAGTCCCCTGATTAGGATAGATTTTCCTTTGAGAGCTCTAAAGACAAGCCTGGATGAACCGAGAAAAAAATCGCTTGGAGGGTCATACGGATGAATCATTGGAATTCTATGGCATGAGATGAATCAAAGAAACTTCTTGGGGAGCGTATACTTCCAGAATGACCGTCATGACTCCCAGGACCTTTCTCAACATTTTTCGAAGAATGTTTATACCACAGGTCAGAGTTGATGTCAAAAAAAATTTCAACCTTTTGCGGCATGACAAAAATGTCCGGTTCGGGGGAAACTTGACTCCGCTATACTTAAGGATGTACTGTATTCCCATATCTGCGAGCAGTCTGATCACAAACAGAAAGGAGCACCATGTCCAGAACATTCACTTTCAACGCAGTCAAAGAGTTGGTTGGAAACGAGATCGGGGTCTCGGATTGGCTGCAGATCTCTCAAGAGAGGATAAATATGTTCGCGGAGTGCACCGGAGACGGGCAGTGGATTCATACGGATAAAGAAAAGGCGAAAGACGGACCATTCGGCACGACAGTTGCTCATGGGTATTTAATCCTCTCCCTCTTATCGCATTTCAACTTTCAATACTCCATATTTACAGAAGGCATAAAGATGGCGTTCAACTATGGATTGAACAAAGTTAGATTCATCAGCCCGGTGCCAGAAGGTTCAAGGATCAGGCATAGAGCTGTTCTCAAAAATGTTATGGAAAAGGGCTCTCAAAACCTTTTTCTCATCATCAATAACACGGTAGAGATCGAGGGGCAGGATAAGCCCGCCATGGAAGCCGAAAGTGTCTATCTGATATTTCTCTAGAGCCCACCGCAACTGTGTAGTATTTTTTGCGTAACTTCCAGCAGGAATCGATAAATTTTCGGTTAAAAAACCAGACTACTCGGCCCGAAGGGGAGGCAGACTATACATATAATCGGGATCTATATGGGGTTCGTCCTTCGCGTGTTTCTGCATAAGAGCGATCTTTCTCTCTAGCAGTTCACCAAAATTCGTCCCATGGATAAAAGGCGTTTCGTCGGTCGCCGATAGGATGATCCACTCAACGGGGCTTTCCCGCCATAACTGAAGCAACTCTTCGCAGTTTTTGATCTCCCTATCCATCATCTCCTCCAAAAGCACACGACAGTTTGTTTTGATGGTGATGTCTTCCGTATCCAAGTATTCATGCACAGCATAAACCCAAAGGGCTGTGTTCCTTAAGGTCCAGAAGAGACAACGCAAAGCTTTCGCTCGAACCCATTGATCCTGGAAAACGAAAAAAGACGGCTTTTCGAACGCTTTCTCCGCAGCTGTATGTCTTTTTTGAAAGAGATCGATGGCGTTGTCTAAAGGAGCCCAGACATTCGCATCGATTCTCTGGAAGGCTTTTTCCGCATATGCCTTTGTGATCAGCTCGAAAAGGACATCACGTCCCAGGTCAACTCTATTCGGGTTGTGGAGGGACGTACACATATACCTCTCATAATACTCCCGTTGTATCATTGGGATCCGGTCTATATCCGGAACCAGCGGGCGGACAAGAAGTCTCTGCCAGACGGCGCCATAATGTGTATAGATGGACAGTGGAACAAAACTTCGAATAGCTCGATCCATCCAGCGCCAGCCCCGAACGAGTTCCTCAGCTCCTTCACCCTGCGTGTAGGTGTCAGCAATCTGGTGGACGGCATGGTCGATGTCCATCTCAGGATCGAACTGAAAACACCGGAATATTTCCTGGTTCACAGGGTAGGCAACTTTTCCAGGCGGTTGTAAACCTCCGATATGGGAGAGCGCAGAGATATTGCGCGCATACAAGGCCACAAGTTTTTCATGGGTTAACCAGGGAAAAGGAATTCCCAAGAGCGGTTCGTGATTGGTATGGCAGGAGAAGCTATGATAGTAAAAGCTTTGACTCCCTCTTTTGCGGAGTGTCTGCATGGGTTTTTCTTCATCTTTATGCAATGTGTTATGAAGTGCCGAACCCGAAACCTTCAGATCATCGTAGACTGGGTGTGGATAATAACTCTCCCATCCTTTTGTCAGCAACGAATGACCTTCTACATCTATCCGATTTTTAAGCTCAGGCCATAGATAAGATCGTTCTCCATAAAAGGGTTCCAGGCGTGTTATGATCCGAAACTGCGGATTAATTTTGGATGCAGCGTCACGAAGGACCGTAAAAAATTTGATGATGATCGATGCAGCAGCTGCAGCTATTTTTTCATCGCTCATCCACTCTCTGACGAGATAGGCTCCTCCGTTGCGGCCCACATATAGAGATTTTGTGTGTTCGAATCCTGCACCGCTGTCATTGGACCATATGGTTAGAAATCCCAACTCTGGAACCTCTTTCATCAAATTCTCCATGAGTTCGGCATAATGCTCCTGGACGGCAGGGTGGACAACGGAAAGGTTATACCGAGGCTTGTAGCTTCGGAAGGGGTGGTCGACACGTGCGCCTCTGAGAGTAGGATATTTATCAAAAAACACGTCTGGAACCGATCGGGGTTCAAAGCAAAGGAGCCCGGGGACAAGTCCGTATTTTGCAGCGAGCTGGGCATTCTTTTTCAAGAGCCCTAGATTGGCCGCTAAATAATCCACCGGGTACAATCCCTCATTCAATCGACTGGCCACAAACTGGTCCAGACCCGGACAATAGGTATAAAAATCCGCATAAAACTCACCGGGGACACGCATTTCGACAGGATAGGGCGATGCGAGCGCATTGACCTCCACATGCGTGAAGCCTATGCGAGCATATTGACGGATGTACTCTTCTGGAGAAAAATCGCAGATAAGCCTCGCATATTGAGTGAGAAAGAGGTCAAACGTGGATTTTTCTTTGGAAAAGCTCATCTCTCTGGTCCACTGCTTGAGATGACCGATGTCCTCGTTGAGCAGGTTCTCAACCAGATATCGGAACGCGGCATACAGGAAAAAAGGCTGTGAACTCAGCAGCCAGCCGCACCCGCTCTCGTCACAGGAAAAATGGACCCACTCTCTCTTCGAGGAGCGGGAATTCTTGACTGTTACAGGGAGGATATCCTTGGTGACGACAGCGACCGACAGTGTTCCGGGGTCGGGTTTTATTGCAACGGGGTCTACAGAGTGAACCTCCGCTCCAGGAGAGAGATAATCCAGCATCTCGTTGGCAACCGTCCATTCTACGGGGTCGGCAAAGCGGGATAGTCTCACTCTCCTTATGTGTCGCAAAAAGTTTTTAAGGGTCATCTGGAGCTCCTTGTTCCTTCGCTCATTGTATTCCAATAATACCCACGAGTCCAACAGCAACTGAGCCGACTCATTACCCTGATGGCATAAATTATAACTCCGTTATTAGGTGCCTCGATTGAGTGGTGTACAACCGTGAAAAGAGCGAGGACGAGGAACATCTTCTCTGATTCCTTTTTGATAATCGCGCACACTTGCCATAGAGCATACGACTAAATCCTCGACTTCACTGAAATAACTGCGACGCAAAAAACTGAGAAACGGAATTTGGGTCGGGCGGGAATACTCACCTCTGGCGGTACGTTATCCGGGGGAAATATCACCCTCTAATTCACCGCAAAAGAGGATTGACGCTCCAGGGGCTCGGTGGCATAAATATCCATGCACAACGATGAGATCTCAAAGCCATATATCTCTTTAGAAAAACAAAATGAGAAAAACTAAAATTTTAATCGTCGACTTCGATGAGGAATCCACCCTTGCCCTTTCCGAATACTTGAAATCTGAGGGCTTCGATATCAGCACAGCCGGAGATGGCGAACTCGGGTTGGAAAAATGCAAGGGTGAGTATCCCGACCTCGTTATTGTGGAACCCATGATCTCCAAACTTCATGGATTCGAACTTTGCAGTATTATCTCACATGATTTCAATGGCCAGATTCCCGTAGTCATTCTGACGAAATTCTATCGAGAGGAGCAATTCAAGATCGAGGCGATGAGCGCGTATGGTGCCTCGGCTTTCCTGAGCAAGCCATTCAAGGGCCCGGAGATCCTCTCCACGATCAATGATTTGTTGAAGGAAAAAATTAAGCAATCCGAGGAAAAAGACATGGCAGAAGATACACAAAATCTGGAGGAATATGCCGATAAAGCATTGGATGATATAGAAGTTGAGCCGAAAATGACAGAAAAAAAGATCAAGGAGGATCTTGATAGCGAATTCCTCGAACCCGTGCCCCCAGCAGAACCTGTGCAAAAAAAAGAGGAGAAAATCCCTGATGTAAAAACTCAGATCGACAAAATGCTCGAGGATACACTATCGGAGTTCGGTTTGAACCTGGACGCGAAGGCACATCCTCAAAGAATGGAAAAAAGTGTGGCCCAAACGGAAGAAAAAAAAGATGTCGGAGTTATGGGGCAAGCCGCTATCCCGGAGCCCTCTGTGACAGAGGTCAAAGATCTGGAGGAGACAGACGTTAAAGATGAAAAAGCCGCAGCTGGAGAAGAAATAAAAACCGAAGAAAAAGCCACAATTCCTGACCTTGAGAAAAGCAAGGAGACAAATGAAGACATCGATCTGAATCTTAAAGCGGAAGAAGCGGTCAAAGAATCCGAAAAAGCGGCGGTCGAAGCCCCGGAAAAAGAAGGTTCAATCTTCAGTGCGGTGAACGGAGAGGAAAAGACAAAGATCTCTCCAATGGCCGCTCTGAAGAGCTCTTATCAATTTTTGAAAAAACTTCCTTTGAAGTTTATCGTCCCCCTTGTTCTGGTTGCCGCTATTGCATTGAGTGCTTCATTTATTTTCCGAAAACCTAAAAGCGCAGAGTCAAGGGCTCAAAACAAGACCTCGGCAATTCTGCCGGTAAAAAAATCTACACCGGTGGAAACAGAAGAGATCGTTACAGATAGTTCGGACGAACAGGCTCGATCTCAACAGCTTACACCACCCACAATTGAACCCTCGACACAACCTACTGCAGATGAGCCGAAAGAAGAAGCGGGAGAGGTTAAAACAAAAGTCAATGAGGTCTTTGCAGCCAAAGACAGCACATCCCAGGCCCTCGATCTCGAGCAAGTCAACTTGGAAGAGGACGTGCTGACTGAAACGGCTGAAAGTACTCCGGAACCTCTTTTAACACAGGAACTCCCTTCAAGTCCTGTAGCCAACGATCCGGCCCTCTCAGCCACTCCCTCAGAGGATTCTACCGGGGAATTCACGTTTCCGGAAGATTCGGGCATCACACAGGAAGACGAACAACCGCAAGCGGCTTCAAGATCAGAAATCGAAAATCCGCCCGTTGAGACCGGAGACCTTATCCCGCTCGAAGATGTCGACATCGAGCCCGAAATTGCAAAAAGGATCGATCCCAAATATCCCGGTGTCGCTTTTCAACGAGGAATAGAAGGAAAGGTCGTTATCAATGTTCTGATATCTGAATCCGGAGACGTCATTGAAACAGCATTGATCAAGGGAATACCAGGTCCCTTCGGGTTCAATGAAGATTGTACCAACGCGGTCCGACAGTGGAAATTCGTCCCTGCATTCAAAGATGGGGTCAAGGTCAAAGTATGGAAAACGATCTCTTTCACATTTAAAAAAACATGAATGATTAGGTGATAAAATGAAAGTAAACAAAGAACAAGAAGACCTTTACAAAAAAACGATGGAGGCGGCTAAGAAAGAACTGGAAGATATGGACTCTCAGATGGAACAGGAATTGCAGAAGATCAGAGAAAAACTGGCTCAGATGCAGGAATCAAAGAAATACTACAGACAGATCTACGAAGGTGCTGCTCACCTGCTGGGTATCGAAGTCGAAACAGACGGTAATGGAGAAGGAGAATCGCTCGGTGAAGGTGGAAAGGCTTCACCTCTGCTGCAGATTCAGAAGAACAAAAGCTGATTTTTTCGAACCCCGCCATCTGCCCCCCGAAAACACTTTCACTATCCGTTCTATTCGATCGAACCTTTGTAATCCCTTCCGAGAGGCGCCTTGCTCTAAGCTCTTTTTTTCATCCGATCTTTAAAACCGGAACGACTCCCAGGTCTCAAAAACAGCGAGCACATTCTCCGGCTTCGCTCTAAGGCCGAATTCACACTGAGCGATAACCCCTCCTCGATTAAAGAGCTCCTCTTTGACTTTGCATACAGCCTGGGCGATCTCTTCTCGAGTTCCGTCAGGAAGGAGGTGCTGTCTGTCGATCTCCCCCCAGAAGGTGATCTCTCCGCGAAAGCGCTTACCTAGCTCCTCTATCCCCATGCAGAAGAGCTGGCTGTTGATGGCATCGATGCCGATCTCGATAAAATCTGGAAAGATTTCCATGATGTAGCCATCGGTGTGGAGGAATATATATTTTCCAAAATGCCGTGCGATCTCCACATAATCACGGTACATGGGTTTGAAGATCTGTCGAAAAATATCGGGGGATGTGATCATGGATGATTGGGTTCCCCAATCATCCATAATGACAATTCCATCGACGTCCGTCTGGGCCCAAACCTCGATCTCATTGCAATAATGTGTATGGATTCGTCGCAGAAGTTCAAAAAGATCGGGAGGCTGTTCGATGAGGTCGATCAACGCTTGCTCCATAGTGCGGAGAAACTGAAGTCGCTCAAAAGGACGGGCGGTTGTTGCGCTCAGAACGAACTTATCGCTCTCCCCGCAAAAGCGATTGATCGCATCTTTATCAAGGCTCAAAGTCGATTCTGGAGGCGAAAAAAATTCCAAGTCCTGCCACTCGGTGATCCGTGGCTTTCGCACGATCCCGATGATCCCGGTTTCTGGATTCTCGAATACACAACCCCATTCGTCGACATAAGTGCCTCTGTCGTACCGTTCGCCGATAGCCTCTGTGGGCTTATGATACACAGCTTGTGCATCTTGAATATCATCGGGGAATCTCGCTCTCAGCTGATTCAAAAAATCGGCATGATGCTCTTCAGCCCATGGAAGCAACCACACATGGCGGGGAATCCTTTCGGGGGAATCGAAACAGAGTGTCTTTTCAACGAGTGTCCTCGGAGTTGAACGCATCGGGTCACTCTCCTTGGGGCGGAATACCTCCCGGGAAGTACTTATAGGCGTGGAGATCCACACATTCTCCTCTTCGGGCCCAGGAGAGACCCCACTCACTCGGCAAAATTTTTCTCTTGTAGCATGCATACAAATCTTCGGCAAGCCCGTCGACCCAGATTCTGCCTTTATCTTTAACGATCTTTGCCTCTGCAAAGCGGGATATGGTCGGCATCGATTCCTGGATACCGTTCATACACAGAGTTTGGGCCATGGAGGCATCCGGCCCACAGATAATAGGGCGTACCGATTGCACGGCCGAGAGCGCATCCGATAGTTTCCGGAAAGGCTCTTTATCGGGGGAGCCATAGTCGATCTCCTCCCCTTTATCCGTGTGGGCGACGATCGTATCGTTGATCTCTCCAAAAGAGACAACCCCCTTTTCGAATTCAAAAGTAAACATAGGACCCAGATCCTCGAAAGTCGAGTGGGAGGCATAAAAAAGGATCTCCGTTCCTCCCACTGTCCGTGCGCGACAGGCAATCGTGTCATAGTTCTCGATAGGATAGGCCCTGTACAGCTCTGCCGTTGCTGTGTGGGGCATCGCGCTCACATCGAGTCGCTCTCCCAGAATGTAAAAAGCATTGTGTAAAAAATGGGCCATGGCATTGTTGGCGGGACTGTCCAAGACCCACTGGCCTCTATCGTTCTTCATTTTTCCCGCCCAATCGTTTCTCTGGAAGTATCTCAGATCCCTGGGCCAGAAACAGAGAGTCTTTAGGCAGAGCGCTCTGCCGAAGCGTCCTCCGATAACATCTTCTTTTAATGCTTGGATGGCATCGGAGAATGACCACTGGTATCCGATCTTCACCCAGAGATGGGATGAGCGCGTTTGCATGATCAATTTTCGTGCGTCCTGAATTGTTGCAGAAACAGGTTTTTCACACAGGACACAACTGCCTCTATTTAAGGCGAGGCTTGACTGAGCAACATGGTAATGCACGGGCGAGGCAATGATCACCAGATCGACAGGAGGATTATTTTTATAAAAATCAAAAAGTGTCGAGAAGACGGAGATCTTTCTATCCAGAAGTTCTTGATAAAATGCCGATCGGTCCGGCCGTGGTTCGACAACCGCACGAAGGCCGATATTTGAAGAATCAAAATCCCGAAATAATGCCTTCAGGTAACACGATCCCATGCCTCCCGCACCGACCAATATGAGTGAAACAGAATCTTCCATCTCTTTAGTCCAGTTTCCTTTCCAAGAGGTCTACCTCAAAAACCTCATCTGTATCCAGGTCCACAGCCAAAGATCTTATTTCAAAACCTCCGAGTGTGACCTCGAAAGATAGGGATCGGCAGGGCAAAGCGACCTTAATTGTTCTCTGTTCTCCTGTCGGTTCAAAAAGCCTCAGAATCAGCCAATTCTCATCCTCCGCTTTTTTTATGGCAGTAACCTGTACGACACTATCGTCCAAGAAAATAATTGGCTGGGGTTTTTCCCCAGCTCCCGGAGGTGAACAGGAAAGGACCATCGGTGTCTCATTCTTGAGGAGCGCCTCCCGGTCGACAGAAGCGAATCTTTGTGGGGCTTGCCCTCCTTCGACCCAGAACCGGAACAACCTCTCACCCTGGTCGATGCGCGGCTCCAAACGGTCCTGGGGAACGATATATATGTTGTCCCCGACAGGATGAGCAGCATAGGCTGCTGACCTCAAAAGAGAAATGCGCAGCTCTCCCTCTGCAATATCGAAGCCGTGTGTTCCATCGTTGATCACGGTCAGGGCATGTTTATAGTTTGCCGAATAAAGACCTATCCACTTTTGTGCGACAAGCTCCACACCTCTGGCCTTAAAATCTTCGACACCATAGGCCACCTGCCCCCTACACCCTCCTTCAGAAAACACGCTCGGTATGGAAAGCTTGAGCATCCGATCCTTTTCGTTCCAGTACACGCGGACTTCGACCTCGAAAGCATTCTCATTTTTGGGGATTTTGTAGCGCAGACAAAGAGACGAGCATTCGTATTTGAAAAGGGCCTCCACTACGGTCCTTACGGGACCATCTTCGATCACACGCACAGGATCCAGTTCACAGAGAGAGATTCCCGCGAAGCGTCCGCTTTCCTCCTTTGTCATCAAGGTAAAGAAACCGGCGACTTTCCTGAATGAGTCGACCTTCATGCCCCAAGGGTCCGGATAATCCTCGACGACAAGAGCCTGAAAAGCGCCAGGGCTCAGATAATCTATCCCATCAACTCGATAAGCTTTGATGAACCCGCTCTTTGTATCGACGATGACTTGAGCGTTGGCGGATTTCACCTCTATCTCATTCCCCGTATAGCCATAGCTGTTCTTGTCAGGGATAACTTCTTTCAATCGGCAGGAAAAACGATTCATCTGACAGGGTTCGAGCGTCGCTCGAAAAACGACCCGCTTTCTTTGATCCACGGAAATGTTACAACTTTCCTTTTCCAACTGAAAGGGAATGGGAGTGCGGCTTTTATCTATGATCTCCGGAAACATGAACACACCCTTGTTTTCATTAGGCTCTTGCGGCTGGAACTCACAGACCACTGTCTCGTCTACAGGGAATGGATGAGGGTTATACACAAAAATCGGAAACTCCCCCTCCTCGGCAGGCGCCTCTCCGCTGAGATGGGCAAAAAAGGCTTTGGCTTTCAATCGTGCCAATACTTCAAGGCCATGATCCATTCTCTGAAGCGCGGCGCTTTCCGCTTCAGAAATACATGATCCCGGCAAAATATCATGAAATTCACAGAAAAGAAGGTCCTCCAGCGCTTTTTCGAGCTGCTCGTAAGGATAGTCCATCATCCCGTTGCAGAAAGCCGATGTGACCATCTTTTCAGTTTTGTAATAGGCGTTTTCGAGTGCACGGTGTTTTTTCTTGATGCGCGCCATGGTGGTGTAGCACCCTACAGCCCATGGGTTCAAATCCGATGAATGCCGCGGAAGCCGGGCCTTATCTTTTGCTATGCATTCAAAATAATCTTCGGGCGTCGCATGTTGTATTCTCCAATCGGAGCGCCCTTCTCTCAGCTTCCGCAGGTCTTCCAAGTCGAGGCGTGAAGGGCCACCTCCATGATTCCCTATACCCCAAAGCAAAATCCCAAATTCCTCATCGAGATTCTTTTCCAGCCACTCTTCCACCCGCTGACAGGCCTTGCCCAAGAATGAGTTGTAGTGATCGGTGGCGCGGCGCGCCAATATCTCAGAGCCATCATAACCCACCCACACAAAGTCTTCTGAAGAAAGGGTATACCCTTTCGGGTCCGGACGGCAGAATAGATAAGAGGAATACCCCGACTTCGCCAAGATCTGTGCCAAGCCCCGGGTGTGACCGAAAGGATCGAAATTGATGGCCGTTTTTGGCTCCACCCCAAATTTCTTTTGAAAATACCGCTTTCCAACCAGGATCTGTCGCACCAATGATTCCCCGCTTGGGATATTGCAGTCGGATTGCACATACCATCCCCCCATGATGTGCCATTTCTTCTTGGAAACGAGATCTTGGAGTTTTTTAAATAACTCTGGTTCGAAATCTTCGATCCACTTGTAGAGAAGGGCTTCGTTGTGATTGAACACAAATTCTTCGAACTCATCACAAAGTTTGGCTGCAGATCGAAAGGTCGACAGGGCTTCTCCCGCGCCCTCTTCCCACTCCCACAACCAGACAGGATCCAAATGGGCATTACAGACCAGGTATAAGGTTTTCTTCACTTTCGATCTCCTTGACTGAAAGCCTCGTATTTCGGGTAAACCGATTTGCCCTGCTAGAACTTCCCAGCCGATATGCCAAAAAGCCAGTCGTGAAGAGGGATGAACGGCTTGAACTTTTTCCAGCAATAACTCACAAATTTAGCGGAATAAAATTCTTCAGGGATAGCTGTCTCCTCCCATACGTGGAGCCCATTGTACAGAAGGAATTGAGCGTTCGGGTGATCACGATCGAATCCCGACGGAATTCTTTTGTAATGCTTTTCACCGAATTTGAAATCTTTTCTTCGGGAGACTTTTTTTTGGATATCGGCCAGCTCCTGGCCCCATTCAGGATCGACTACGGCTCTCCTGAAACGAGCTAACTGTTTCGGGGAAAACATGTAAATTCCCGCGCCGAGCAAGATTTTTGCTGGCTCTACTTGAATATAAAAACCAGAGGATTCCATTCGAGGCAGCGTCCCCTCCCAGAAATAGAGACCCAAATGTGTCTTGTAAGGAGTTTTGTCCGGGCTGAAACGGGTATCACGGTAGATGCGGAAAATCGACCGGTTGATTTTAGGCTCTGCTCTGACCTCGACACCCTCTTCTTTGAACCTCTCTCCTATGGCAACGACAAAAGCCTTGGCTGGCACGAGCACGAACCTATCGTATTCCTCTCTGTGTCTGTCAAACCAATCCTTGGTGTTATTCCTTTTCAATTTTCTGAAAAAGGACAATGTTTCCTTAAAAAACCCGTTGAACGGTCCCGTAATTTCCATACTTTTCTCCTTAGCTAGCTGTACAGTAATCCTCGATTATTCAAGAGTCGAGACCTCCCCACTCCACCTCCCACCCACCCCACCCGTTCACAAAGGTTGAGGCAGTGGCTCACGAAGCTGTAGAGAAGGACCTCGAGTGAGCGACAACGAAATCTTTGGTGTGAGATCGTCTCTCGCCTGAAAGGCAAAAAATATCGATGATAAATAAAAACCAAATTGGAAAAGGAACTGTCACGTTGATTTCCAGGAAGAAAAATGTATATGTCTGGCATTGTTTTTTTCGAATTCGATATCGACATTTGTTATGAATGATTCAGGATTATTCGAAGTGTTTTACTTGGGGCCATATCTCTTCAAGAGTCGCCCGCGGTTTCCTGCAAACAAAAATGGGGAGGTTATTCTCATATGGCATAACATATTCATGGCTGAAGACCCCGGCCTGTACCACGCTATCGAAGACCTCTTCATGATCGGCTGCGTCCCCGCCGATTATGATCATAACTTCGCCCGTATATCCCCGGGGACCCCAAATCCAATAGCTGTTATGTCCAGAGATGGCCTTGGGCAGGCTGTACTGCCGTCCGAAAAAATCTATGGCGGCCGCCTCTCCATAATTCTGTGCATATATCCCGCATTTGGCCTGATCCTCGGGATCCAGTCTGAGGTAGACTTGGGCCACGGCTTCTGCCATCTCCGGCCAGCCGAACATATCCGCATAATGCTGGGGCAGCACACCCATAGCATGATCCTCTGTGGGGGGTGGGGACACACCTAAAAAATCGGAATAACCGATGTATGCTTTGATCGGGAGAATGGGTAGTGCAAGGGGTGCCGCTAACACACCGCCTCCCAGCAGAAATGTCAGCATCGCTGTCTTTAGCCAAGGAATATTCCAGTTTTCGATGATCTTTTCGATGCCGACAGCTCCTCCCGCAAACATCAAGGGATAGATCGGTGCGATGTAGTATGTTTTTGCACGCGTGACTATGAACAAGGCAAAAATCGCCAGGTACATCCACCCAAAAACTCGATACTCTTTTCCGTATTTAGAGAACAGAAAAAAAATGAGGCCGAGAAATAGGATGGGAAAGCAAAAAGGATGCATATCCATGATCTGGCCGTAGAGAAATTCCAAAGGGGAGAGAGGTAGATTTTTAAATTGGCTGGCATTTCTAATGAATTCGATGCTGGGCCAGCCATTGATGAACTGCCAGATAAGATGCGGTAGAAAAATAACGAAAGCCGTAAGCGCCCCGATGGACAACCAGGTCGAGTATAAATATTTTCGGTGTTGTGTAAGAAAAAGCCCCACCAGAAGTCCGAATCCGAAAAAAAAGATGGAGTGTTTGTTCTGAAGTCCCAATCCCAAAACCGCTCCTAACAGGATCCAGAGCTTATCATTATTGTTCTTGAAGATGAGGATCAGGATATATGCAGACACCATCCAGAAAAGATGGTCAAAAACATTCATGGAAAGAATACTGCCTATTCCCAAAAAAATGGGCGCGATGAGCACAGCCACGGCGGCCAGGATGATGGATACTCTTTTGCCGCCGAGCTGCCGAACGATCAATCCCGTCAAAAGAACTACCAGCGCACCGGCTACAGCGGGAAAAAAGCGGATGGCAAAAAGGGAATCCCCGAGAAGCCATCGCGAGAATCGTGTGATGATGGCAATGAGAGGAGGATGATCCACATAACCAAAATCGAGATTCTCTCCGCAGGCCATGTAGTACAATTCGTCCCTGAAATAACCGTATTTGTTGCTGGCGATAAAATGAATGAGAAACTTTGCCAGGGATAAGCAGAGAAGGATGGCTATGTCATTCTTGAATATCTTGTTTACGAAGCTTTTCCAGTTCATCCTGTTCTTGCTCCTTTGATTCACACAGTTTTGTCGGCCCTTTTCTCTTTATAGGACATCCATGCAATTATCGTTGGACTCTTCCCGTTGTCTGTCCCTGGGCGAAGGCTTCCACTTCCTCGACGGTGGCCATGCCGAAGTCGCCCAGAACCGAATGCTTTAAACACGCAGCTGCAATGCCGAAGGAGAGGGCCTCAGCCTCAGCCTTGCCATCGATAAAAGCATAGATCAATCCTGCAGCAAAGGCGTCTCCAGTGCCTACCCGGTCGAGGATGTGGACATGATATCTCGGACCCTGGAAGAGCCTCTGGCCATCGGATAGGATGGCCGACCAGTAATTCGCGGACGCAGAGATGCTTTCACGAAGGGTGATGGCGACCTTCTCAAAACCAAATTTTTGAATGAGCGATTCCGTAAGCTCCCTGTACCCCTTAATATCGATCGTCCCTTTTTCCACATCTGACCCTCGAGGGATCAGCCCGAAAACCCTGGTGGGGTCCTCTTCATTACCGAAAAGAACATTCACATAGGGCATGAATTTCGTCATGCTTGATCTTGCCTCTTTTTCACTCCAAAGCTTTTTCCGGTAATTCAGGTCAACGCTCACTTTGACGTCGAACTTTTTAGCCGTTTCTAGGCCTTCTTGGAGAAGCTCGGCAACAGAGAGACTCAAGGCAGGCGTGATTCCCGTCCAATGGAACCAATCGGCATCTTGAAATACTCGTTCCCATTCGATGTCGCCGGGCCTCAGTTGACTCAAGGCTGAAAATCCACGGTCATAGATCACTTTGGAGGGTCTGGGTCCCGAACCATGCTCGAGATAGTAAACTCCCATTCGCCCTCCAGAACGGTGAATGAACTGTGTGTCAACTCCATACATTTGCAGGACAGAAAGCGCATTGGACCCGATATCATTGGACGGTAGCGCGGAAACAAATCGAGATCTAATGCCAAAATTGGATAGCGAAACAGCGACATTGGCTTCTGCGCCACCGAAGTGCATATCAAATGTCTTTGACCGACTCAGTCGCACTCCATGCGGGGGAGAGAGCCTGAGCATCAGCTCTCCGAAGGTCACGACTCGGGGGTGTTCCGAATCGATCTTCTGTCTTTTTTGGCGTGTTTTGGAGGCCGAGGGAATACAAGGTTTTAATGCAGCTTTCCACTCGTTGATAGCCGATGCCATTTCTTCGGGGTCATCGACATTTTTGGTCAGCTCCGAGCCACAGAAAATCCCTTCGGGATCTGTACGGAGGGCCTCCTCGAGTGTAACGCGATTGATGCCGCCGGTGTAGATCACGGCCAGATCTTTGTACGGCCCTCTCCATGACGGGGGAAGGTCTAGATGGTCGCGCCCGCCGGAAAAAGCAGGAAAAAGCTTATAGATCCATTGATAGGGATATTTCTCCCTCAGGTCCTCCAAAGAACATCCATAAACATCCGCCTTTTGAGAGAGTTGTTTCCCCACATCGGACAGACCACCGGGAACACACATGACGTCCTTTTTTGCGCAGAATTCCACCACAGAGGGAATATAATCGGATGAAATGATGCCCGCGGCACCTGCCTGGATCGCGCGTTCGGCCTGTTGAACAGTGAGCACCGTCCCCGCAAGCACCAGTGCATCCGGATGCGCTGTGCAAATAGCTCTGATTCCCCTGTCTGCAACCTCTGTCCGGAATGCCACTTCCAGTGTCACATCCAGTCCCTGACACAGCTCATATGCCTTCACACACTGGACTTCATTTGTGGGTGTCAAAAGCGCAATGAGCTGATTCTTTCGCAACTGCTCGAAAATTTTCGCTGATCTGTGCATATTCCCTCTTTACCTCTTATCACCAATCTTATGCAACTGCAAGTCCCATATCAAATTCTTTTACAGGTGGCGGATATTCATGCCCCCGCTAAGCTCCAGAATCAATCCTGTGGAATACCCAAAATACCCCTTAGCCAAAGCGACGACGGCTTTTCCCACATCCTCTGGATAACCCCAGCGTTTCTGGGGAATAAGTCCTTCCTTGATGAGTTTATCGTATTTCTCTCTCACTGGTGCAGTCATCTCTGTTTGAATAATTCCTGGACGGATCTCATAAACATTGATCGCAAATTCGGACAATCTGTCCGCATAAATCCGTGCGGCCTGACTGAGCGCGGCCTTGGATATGCAGTATTCAGCCCTGTTAGGAGAGGAGACCTCTGCGGAAACGGAAGAGATGAAAAGAATGCAGGGTCCGGGAAAGTCGGCTTTTTGAGTCTGTTCGATCATCTGCAGGGCAATCCTCTGCGTCAGAAAAAACGTTCCCCTTGCATTGACAGACATCACGCGGTCATAACTCTCTACAGTAGTTTCCAGTATGTCCTTTCTCTCATCGGGAGCGATTCCCGCATTATTGACGAGCGCATCGATCCTTCCGTAAAAATCGAGGACAGCACCGCAAACTCTCTCATGATCGTCGAGTGAGGACACATCCCCTCGAACAGGGAGAAAAGAGGCGTTCAACTCTTCCACTTTCCTTTGGACCTCGAACAACCCGGAATCTTTGTTCGCAGGATCGTACAGGATGTCGACTCCTGCGATATCAAATCCAGCTTCCGCGCACGATATCGAGATCCCTCGGCCTATGCCCCGACCGGCTCCGGTTACAAGAACAACTGGTTTTTCATCCATTCTATTCTCCTCAACTCTGGTTTATCCCTAAAAGCCGCTGCCAAACTCATACTTTCAAAACATTAACTGTTCTATAGGCAACATCTTTGACCTGACGGGCGCCGGCTAAACCTAATCCCCCGATCTCAATCCAAAACCTTCGTTGTAGCCCATTCGCGATCGTCCAGTAGCGACCCGACCTACCCGACCGAACTTCTGGGACCACTGCTTCAACCATTGTGAACAGCTAGTGTGGATTGGCCTCGATTCGTGAATAATCCAGGACGATTGCAAATCGGCATTTATCCTATTATTTTATCGTTCCTGTAGTCATTCCAAACCTTCTCGAACCAGGACTCGGCCCGAGGTATGGGTCTGATGTCTATCCACCGTTTTTGAACGGTTTTATCCTCATCCAAAAAAATTTCCAAAATCCTGGTGCTAACGAAGGAATCCGGAGAATTCAAACTGAACCTCCAATTTTCACCGAGCCGGTCGCAAGGTTTCTCTCCCTCTGGATCCAGAACAAGGAAAGAGCCTCTGCTCCGGCCACCTTTAGCGAGATATTCTCCGATGGCCTCTAAATAGAGGGCGTGGGTCAGGCAGACGTCCAGGTTCTTGAAAAGGGCAGGAAGGCCTTTGGCGGAGGAAACCTGCGAATCACTCTGAAGCTTGCTGTACTGATTCCAGCTTTTATCTATAGCTTTTTTAACCATCAAAGGATCCCTGATATGTGCGCCACAGGCCGACATACGTTCCTGGATCCGATTTTTCTGGATATGAATATCCGAATCTCCACAGAGATCTTTATCGATGTGCGTTTCAGCAAAAACAATTTTTTCACGGATCTGAGCTTCGGCAGAGGAGAGGAACCGGACGAGATCCGGAGGTTGAGAATGATATCTCCCTACGATGAACATAGCCGCCCTCATACCTCCCACCTGTCCCGAATTCAATGCCGAGCCTCCTGGCCTGTAAACGCCATGACTACCGTTGACCTCTCCAACGGGGAAAAGGTGTTTGATGTTGGACTCCCACCAGATATTGCCCATCAATCCCCCGTTGTTGTGTTGTGCACAAACAGCAATTTCCAGAAGGTCCTTGCCGATGTCGATACCGTGCTCTTTGTAGAGATCGATAGCGGGACGGTTCATCGCCTCGAGTCTTTCGAAGGGAGTATCCTGCAGAGCGGATGAATTTTTGAGATACTGATATGCTTCTTTATCCAAAAGATCGAATGAAAATTCGGACAGATTCCCTTCTCCGCTGGGATTCCGCGTGAAATCCAGGAAGACTTTTCTCCCTCTCAGGACAGTTTCCTGATAAACGAGGATATCGATGAGTGAGGAGCCGAAATTTTCGAGTTTTCGCGGATCGAACGGCCATTGGTAGCCTTTGAAAAAGATTGCGGTCGCCAGTTTTTCCATATCCGGAAAATAATCATTCAAAAATTCACGCTCTCCGCTTCCATTTTTTTCTGCAGACACATACCTGGGAATGACTTGTTGATACGAGCCTGAGAGATTCCATCGGAATTTGACCGATGCTAATCCGTACTGAGACTCGGTCAGATTGTTGGCGACAGCACCGATGGCAAGAGCCAGACCTGTCGAACCGACCTGACTTTCAGGATACACGGATGTCTTATAGATCCCGGCTGGACCTCCCGTCCCAAGGATCACGTTCGTCGCATTGAATATCACAAAACCCAGGTTCTCGGTATCCAACTTATTCTTATCGAGCGCGATTGCACCGATCACATGAGTTTCATCATCCTTTTTTTCTGTGAGAAGAGCGATGACCTCGCATGCGTCAAATACTGGAATGCTACGAGATCTTACCTCACGAGCGAGAGCTTCGAACATGAGATGAGAGGTCAGGGGGCCTGCAGACGTTCCCCTCCCTCTGGGGTCATGATCGGTCTTGAAGCCGACATAGGTGCCATACCGATCATGGGGAAATGGTACACCCAGCCTTACCAGATGAAAAAATGCTTCGAGCGAATTCTGAGCTTCACACAATGCGATATCCCCGTGCATGCAACCGCCTGCAAAAAGGTCCTGGGCCATCTGTTCGGGCGAGTCTGGAGTTTTCGAAGAAAGGGAGAGTTTATAATACGTTTGTTTATCCGAACCAGCGTTATTGGATGTCCCTCCCCCCCAATGGTCCGTGGCAATCGCAATATTTGTTTGTCCCCGGTCCCATAGATGTACGGCCGCATTCAGTGCAGCTGCACCGCTGCCGATGATGAAAGTGTTTAAAGAATAAACCGGGTGATCAACTCCATTCCATTTAAGAACATCTTTTTTCATGCGGATTCCCCAGTCTTTTTGTGTGCAAGAAGTCTTTTATACAGTGAGCCGTAGATATCGTCACGGATTACACAGCCGGTGGAATATCCCTCCCTCATCAACTCCGAACAGCGGGAACAGGTGATACATGTCTTCTGAGGATCGAGAGTCCCTCGATCCATCAAATCCCGCGGGGCATCTGGGTAGGCGAAAGAGGCTCGGCCAAGGCCGACAAAGGAAGCCTTTCCCTGTCCTACGATCGCTGCACCGACATGGGGAAAAAAATGACGTAGCCAGGAGTAACCCGTGCTCACAAAAGGAATGTCTGAGAAGGCAGCCTGGAATATGCCTGCAGCCTTCAACAGGCGGCTCACTCCGACAAGAGGATGTTCATCCGGCGGAGACGTATTCCGCGTGGGGCGGTCGAATGGGCGGCCCAGGTGCGGAGCATAATAAGGATAGCCGAGAGTAATGTTAAAGATAAGACAGCCTTCGTCGATAAGTTTTGTTATGAGAGCCATGGGTTCTGTCGAGTCGGGTTCTGCGGGGCTGGTTTTAGACATGCCGAACCCATAAGGAAAGGGAAGATAGTCGCTTGTATTCAGCCGAACCGCCAAGCCCAATCGGGGGATGTTTGCACGGATTTTTCGTACGATTTCCAGAAGGAATGACGTCCTTTTTTCAAAGGTTTCTCCGAACTGGCTGTCCAAACGGGTATGTGCACCGAGAAGTTCATTGACGAGGTAGCCATGGCAGGCTTTCACATCCACTGCATCAAAGCCCGCGCAGAAAGCGAGTCGAGCGGTTTCGACGTAAACATCCTCGAGTCTCGAGAGCTCCTCATCGCTCGCAACATGAAGCTCCCGATCACTCGTGTCCAACAGAGGATTGAAACAGGCCACCCAAGGCCTCGGTTTCCCCGAAGGACGGCTGAATCGGCCTGAGTGCGTGATCTGAAGAATACAGTACAATTCATGCCTGCTTCCGAAGGATCGAATGGCGACCTCACGGGTCCGCTCCAAGAGGGCTTTGAAAACATCCAGGTTCGAAGGCGTGAGCATCAACTGAGAGGGATTGGAACGCCCCTCAGGAGCGACGGCTGTCGCCTCAAACCAGATCAATCCGCTTCCTCCCCGTGCAAATCTTTCGTACCGCCGGAATGTCAGGTCATCCGGAGACCCATCGGCCTTGCCATCAAAGCCCTCCATGGGTTGGATCGCAAAACGGTTAGGGATTTTCGATATCCCGATGTTGACGGATTCGAACAGATCTGACAGTGACTCTTGGTAGGGAAGGTCAACATCCAGCTCCCCGGCTTTGGCCAAAAGTTCATCTGCCGACCGGAAAGCGAAAGGCTCATGTAAAGACATGGACTACATCTCGAGGTATTCCTGTTGAGGCCCTTGACTCCAGAGATTGTAAACGCTCTTGTCCATATAGTTCTTGGCCGCACCTATCCCGCTCAACATGGCGTGATCAGAGTTGTCATACCTGAAAAGCCCGGCACGGCCCATGGTTTGTAAATTATCAAACCGAGACAGATATTTCCGGATAACATCCAGAGCCCTCTGGTATTCTAAAGAATACACTGGATACACATTCTTCCGCCTGACGACGAATCCATTGATCAGATGCTTCCGTGAGACAATCCCGATCTCCTCCAGTTCTTCGACGGCAAAATCTATAAGATCCACATCGTTCATCTCCCAAAGTTCATCCCCCTCCGAACAAAAATACTCTAGCCCCAGTGAGGTTCTTTCGGGATTGGCAGTCATGAACGGGCTCCAGTTCTTATAATTCTGGATCCGGCCCAGCTGAACATCGGGTGAATGCACATAGATCCATTGATCCGGGAATAAGGTTTTGCAATCCAAGATCACATTGACGACGAGGAAGCTCCTGAACCGCAATTTTGATGCCGCCAGTCGTATGCTCCCCGGAGGCTGAGGATTTAAGGACTGGATAAGGTCCGTCAAGGGCATGCTTGAAAAGAGATAATCCACGGGCATCTCCTGCGCTACAGGATCGGATCCGTCCTTCACTCCGATAGAGACTACCCGACCATCCCGATGATTTACTGCTACGACCCTTTTTTCGAACAGGAATCGCGTACCTAGATCCTTCAATGATCTCTCCATTTTCGCGTAGAACTGTCCGGGTCCCTTTTTCGGGTATAAAAACTCTTCAGCCAGAGTTTTGGGGCCACGGGACCTTGCACCTAACAGAGCCTTTTTGATAGCGACCCTCAAAGAAAGTCCTCGGATCCTCTGAACGGCCCAGTCGGCTGAGATGTCTTTGCAGGGGACAGCCCAAACCTTTCTTGTGTACGTATCAAAAAAGATCTTGTAAAGCCGCTTTCCGAACCGATTGATGATCCACCCTTCAAATGTCTGATCATCACCAGGCTTCGTCAGTCGGCAGAAACCATAGCTGGCGACACAGCGGAAGCTCTCGAAAGGCCCCAAATTCCTGAATGTGTTGAAGAATGAGAGAGGGTAATTAAAGAACCGCTTCCTGTAGAAGATCCGTGAGAGCCTGCGGACTTGAAGAAGGTCATCGCCCATTACCTCCTTCCAAATGGAGTTTATGAGGCCTGATTTGGACAAAAACCGGTGCCCTCCGATATCAAAAAGGTAGTCCGAGAACTCTAAGGTCTGGCAGAGACCTCCGACACCCTTTTCCTCAGTGATCACGATCGCCGAATGGCCACCTTTGGCCAGTGTGTGTGCGCAGGCCATCCCCGACGGTCCCGCACCGATGATATGGACGATCCCTTCAGATAATTCCATCATATTTCTTTGTATTATCGCTTAAGTCGCAAAAAAAACTTGCAATAATTGTATGCCAAACACACCTGGAGAGTAAACCGGAATTTTTTGGCGTAGTTCTCTACAAAGGAATTCCTTCTATGAATTTTCGTAAGGATGTCCAAAACCATGTTGACATGACTTCATGTTGTAGAGATCACAATCTCGATTGTGCGGTCAAGGATACCGGATGGAGAACTCCATACAGCCATGACACGCCTCCCATGAGAAGATGTGAAAAAAGCCCCCTCTCCTAGCAAAATATCCTCGCTTGGGAAATTGAGACGGAATCTCGTTTTCGAACCGCCGAAAGAAACGCTCAAAACCTCGTTCATCACACTTTTGGATACGCATAACGGACATTCTTGGATTTTGACTTGATATACTCGCTGTGTTATAAGCTTTTTATCTTAAGCCTGGGTTATTCATAAAATATGACAGAGAATGTTCCTGAAATTTCGATCATTATTCCGGTGTACAACGCGAAAAACTACCTCGTCCAGTCACTCCCGGCTTTTACAAACGTACAGCAGCAAAATTTCGAACTCATCGTTGTGGACGACAGCTCTTCGGATGGATCTTTGGAACTGGCCCAGCGATATGCAGATGTTGTGTTGAAGACGGAAAAAAACTCGGGACCGGCACAGGCAAGAAATCGCGGCGCCCGAACCAGTAAAGGCCCCATACTCCTTTTCCTGGATGCCGATGTCCGAATCTATCCCGATACGATCGCCAAAATCCTATCATCTTTTCAAAAAAATCCTGAAACAAGCGCTTTATTCGGCTCTTATGACTCTGTGCCCCCGGAAAAAAATTTCTTCTCCCAGTACAAGAATCTTCACCATCACTATGTCCATCAAAAAGCCAGTACCGATGCACGAACCTTTTGGGCGGGGTGCGGTGCGGTTAGGAGAGCAGATTTCGACGAGGTGGGTGGATTTTCGTCCGAATTCGCAAAACCGTCCATCGAGGATGTCGAACTGGGCTATAAGTTCATAGAGAGGGGAAAAACCATCAAACTTCTAAAAGAACTGCAGGTTACCCATCTCAAGAAATGGACTTTCTTCGGACTCCTTAAAGCAGACATCCTCTACCGTGCGATACCATGGACTCTGCTCGCGCGGAAGAAGGGACTTCCCCGGGATTTGAATTTTAAGCTCTCAGACAGAGTCAGCGGTGCGGCCGCGAGCTTACTTTTATTAAGCCTATGCTTTATCTGGAAATGGCCTATTCTTGGATTTTTCGTTCTATTTTTGGCGGCGCTTCTCCTTCTTTTACACAGAGACCTCTACATCTTTTTCATTCGAAAAAAAGGATTAGCCTTCACTCTTTTCGCAGTCCTTTACCACTGGTTTTATTATTTCTACAGCACATTCACATTTGTTATATTTACAACTGTCTATATGATCAAAGATGCGTTCAAGAAAAAATCAAAATTGACTGAAACCAAAACCGACAATTAAGGATGAATAGAAATCAAAACGAAGATTTCGAGAGCTATGACCTCAAAGATGGTTCGACATGGCCTGAGGTGCTCACTGTGATCGTGAATTGGAACGGAAAGGAGGACGTTTTGGAGTGTTTGGCATCATTGGCCAAATTGAATTACTCCAAGGATAAATTGAGGATCTTGGTCGTGGACAACGGTTCTTCGGACGGTTCGCAGGCTGCGATATCCAAGGCTTATCCTGATGTTGCGCTTATCGAAAACGAAAAAAACAAAGGTTACGTCCGCGCTGTCAATCAGGGCATAGAGCATGGGCTTGCCGGAGGTGTGAGCTATATCTGGATTT
>JASFEP010000006.1:0-36499 GCA_050124775.1 Candidatus Aminicenantota bacterium | reverse complement strand
ATGCTCCTATTGAGTATGGGTACAATGGGCCTTGTCAATGGGATCCAAGAGATATCCAGTCTAGCCTTAATGTCTATTATACATCTAGTGCCAGATCTCATGATTCCAGGCATAAAAAAAACTCTCTGTATCATTTCTACAAAAGGGCGATGAATTATCGCAATAGTCTCCTCCGAATCCAAAGTTATTTGGGAATTGATGATAAAAGAAGATTCTTGCGAGCTTTGGACAGAGTCTTGAGTATGAACGATGTGGATCTCATTATGTCAGGCAATGACGCCCTTCAAATAGAGGATATTCGAACAAGGTGGGTAATTGAAAACTGGAAGGGAAAAATCCCGATTGTGTATGATTGTCAGGATATCCTGACCGATTGTTTCTCAGGGATGTTCAAGGTCCAAGAGAACGAGCGCTTTGTGAATGAAGAATCTGATGGTGTGATACACACAAATCCCATCGCTCTCAAATGGATGACCAGCAGATATCGAATCGCGAGAAGCACATACTTTCCTAATTATGGCTGCAGAGAGGACTTTCAATCCCGACTGCCACAACTATCCCAAGAAGATGGATTAGTCCATCTTGTCTACTGTGGCAGTGTGCAAAAGACGCCAAAGAAATATCCCTATCCTTTTGCCCGTGACCTAAAGAATGCGTTTAGGGAAATTGCTTCACTGGGATTTCCTCTTCACCTCCATCTGGGACTTTACCCTGACACTCCCGAGCACAGTTATTACATGGAATTGAAAAATTATCCAAACATAACATTGCATCGGTATTTGCCTTTTAAAAAAATGATGGAAAATCTTTCCCGGTATGATGTTGGGCTGTTTCCAGTAGACTTCGGTAGTCTCAAAAAACGAGTAGAGCTCTTCGGGCTCTCGATCTTGGATGATTTTGCCCTTTCAAGAGCTGACACATGCAAACAGTATGAGTATACACTAGCGGGTCTTCCAGTATTGACTGCTCCGCTAAAATGGATCTCGCAATGGTTGGAAAGGAACAACTTTGGCACGTCCTTCCATTCTGCGTCTCACTTGTATAACATACTGAAAGGAAATCAGATGGAAGAGTATGCCGATACGGTTAAGAGGGAGGCATTCAAATTTTCCATAGAAGAAAAAATCTCACATTTGGAGAATTTTCTTCTGAAAATTTTGGATGATTAGGAAAGTGCGAGCATGGCTATCAAAACCCTTTTGATCTCTCCGGTCCCAACCCATCCTCAGGATGCGGGGAATCGAATTCGGATCTTCCAGCTCGGCGAACAACTCCGTGCTGAAGGATGTGACTTACATTTTGCTTATTATGATCATGAAAACGCTGGCGGAGATTTTAAGGGAATGCAGCGGTATTGGGGAAAAAAAGGGATCTTTCTTTCTGAGAGGAATCCTAGCGTTTTTTCTCGTACTCAACGCATTATAGGTCGGAGCTTGCAGAATTATAAAAAAAGCGGAGATCAAGAGGAATTTCATGCTGATAATGTTGTACTCAAGCCCTTGACGGTCGATGTGTGGAACAATAGGCAGTTTGACAATATTTTATCGAAACTTCACTATAGTCTGCATTTTCAAATGGTGTGGGTCGAGTATGTTTTTTTATCCGGAATTTTAGATCGTTTTGATTCTTCTGTCGTAAAGGTAATCGACACCCATGATATTTTCACAGATCGTCATGAAATGTTTGCTGCCAACCAGGTTGATCCAGAGTGGTTTTTCACTAACCAGGATATGGAAAAGAAAGGATTGCGCCGTGCCGATTACGTGATCGCAATCAAAGACGAAGATGCCCGATTTTTTAAAAGTTTTGGATTGCCGAAGGTGAGGACAATCGGACACTTTTTCCCAGCGCAGCCCGATCATGAACATCAAAAAAGAGAGCCAAATGTGCTGTTCATAGGATCTGACAATATGAGCAATGTGAAGGCATGGGAATATTTCAAAAATAAAATGCTGGATCAAGTCATGGAACGAATCCCTCAGGCAACCATCCATGTGGCGGGTCGGATATGTCAAAGAATCCAGGACAGCCCCTTCTATCGCAAACTGGGAATCATTCCGAGCCTTAAAGAAATTTACAATTCTGTAAAAGTGGCTATAAACCCAGTTACATTTGGAACAGGCCTTAAGATTAAATCGATAGAACCCCTTGCCTTCGGTTGCCCTGTGGTAACGACCCCCGTGGGAATTGAGGGAATTGAAGAAGCTAAGAATAAGGGTATCCTTGTTGGTGAAACACCTGAGGACTTTGTTGCCCATTTGGAGTCGCTGTTGACAAATCCTTCAATTTACAAGGAGCAACGTGATCAGGGATATAGGTTTTTTTGTCGTTACCAGGCCCAAAATAAGCGGCAGTTAAAAAACCTTTTGGCTGAAATCAAAAATCGGATACATCACTTTGTGGAGGGATAAAGCCAATGAGAATAGGAGCATCCCGAGTTATCAATCAGTTGGATGAGCTGTTAAGGCATCGTGAATTGTTGGTAAACATGGTTTATCGAGAGATTCATGGACGTTACCGCCAATCGATCTTGGGTTTGGCATGGACCTTCCTTAAACCTCTTTTTACCGTCTCCATCATTACATTGGTCTTCTCGGTCTTTGTGCGCATTCCCAGCGATAACGTCCCTTATCCGCTTTTTGCCTTGGGAGCGTTGCTTCCGTGGAGCCTGTTCCGCACGGCCATCTCTTCGGGTGTGACTAGCCTTACAGGAAAGTCGAACCTGATTTCTAAAGTCTATTTTCCCCGAGAAATTCTGCCCCTATCCGCAATCATGGCAAGTGTTATAGATTTTCTCTTAACTCTTTTAATTCTCATTGTACTGATGATCTTCTATAGGGTGGAACTTTCCTGGAATATTTTTTACGTTTTTCTAATCCTTCCGATAGAATTGTTGTTCGTGATGGGTTTAACTTTTTTACTGTCGATGTTAAATGTTTGGTATAGAGACGTTACACATGGAATAGGAGTTTTATTGCAGTTATGGATGTATTTGACACCGATCGTCTATCCATATAGCATGGTCCCATTGCCATACCGTCATTTTTACCAACTCAATCCACTCGTCGGTATCGTCGAAGGTTTTCGCTCGGTGATGATCAAAGGTACATCTCCGGACCTGAATTTGTTGACGATTTCCTTTATTGTAGGCCTAATCACCTTCATTGTCGGATACGGGATTTTTAAGGCGCATGAGTTTGAATTCGCCGATGTTATTTGAATGGGACAGAAATGAATACAGTGATTGAAGCGAATAACCTTGGCAAACGCTATGTTCTAAACAAATCATCTCGATCTCGGATAAGGGTAAAAAAAAATGATCGAGATTCATTGAGCCATATGCGTACGAATGAAGAGCTCTGGGCTCTTAAAAAATTGAATTTCCGTATTGAAAAAGGAGAGGCTGTCGGGATCATAGGTCCCAATGGAGCAGGGAAAACAACGCTACTAAAGATACTCAGCAATGTCACAAAACCCACATTAGGAAACCTGTCAATACAAGGACGTGTCGGCTCCCTCATCGAGCTCGGTGCAGGATTCCATCCCGAATTATCCGGACGCGAGAACATTTATCTTTACGGTTCTATCCTTGGAATGAAAAGGCGAGAAATATCTGCAAAGTTCGATCAGATTGTAGCCTTTGCAGAGTTGGAAGAGTTTATGGAAACTCCAGTCAAAAGGTATTCATCCGGCATGTATGTCCGCCTCGCTTTTTCGATCGCTGCTCATGTGAATCCAGATATCCTTATCGTTGACGAGGTGCTGGCTGTAGGGGATTTGCACTTCCAAAAAAAATGTTTCGATTGGATACACAGTTTTGTGAAGTCGAACAAAACTTTTCTGCTCGTTTCTCATCAATTACATCAAGTCGAAAATGTCTGTCATCGCGTTTTTTTCATCAAAGGAGGCCGTCTCATATTCGATGGCCCTCCTGACAAAGCGATTTCTTATTATTTAAGCAATGGTAAGGTTCGGAGGGAAAGCTCTGGAACACTCCAGAGTCGCCAATATAAGGAAAAACTTGGAGAAGTAGATATGTCGGAAGTCAAACTGTGTAGTTCTGAAGGGTTATCGACAGAAGAGATTATCCAAGATCAGCCATTGACTGTGAAAATGAATATTCAGATGAAAACTCAAATCAATCGGCCAAAAATCGAAATAGCTTTCATATGCGATGGAATAACAGTTGGACAGGCTAACACGATCAGCGATGTCACTGCCCCTGAACTCATGGAAGGAGAAAAGATTGTGACTTTTCATTGGCCACGTTGTTTCCTTTCTCCCAATTACTACTCCTTAGATATTTATATATCTGATGGGAAAACAGGGGCAGATCTTTTTGTCTGGCGTCATGCCCTGGATTTCCGAGTTGTTTTACCGGAAGGTATTTCTTTGGGTTCTGGAAATCTCGGATCTGTTAAAATACCCGGGAAATGGACCTTTGAACCAAAATGAACGTTTCAGTCATCATCTGTACTCACAATCGGTCGTCGTTTCTTTTGGAATTGCTAAGCTCTTTCAAAGACCAAACTGTTTCCCCCAGCGAGTATGAGTTAATCGTTATTGATAATGCATCTTCAGACAACACCAAAGAAGTGGTCTGTAATGCCTCAAGAGATCTGAGAAACCTTAGATATTTTTATGAACCAGAGCTGGGAATATCCCGTGCGAGGAATACGGGAGTAAAAAATGCAAAGGGAGATATTATTGCGTTCATCGATGATGATGCATTGCCTGAATCAAACTGGCTTGAGGTGCTAATAAACACCTTTCAGACTGTCACTCCTGTGCCTGTGGGTGTTGGCGGAAAGATTCTTCCACAATGGGAAGTGCCAAAACCAGCTTGGGTCCCGGATAATAAAATACTCCAGTCCCTCTCTCTTATTGACTGGGGCGATCAACCGCATTGGATCCCAACCCCAAGCCTGAGTGCCGGAAATTTGGCCTTGAGGAAAATTGCCTTCAACAAAGTCGGAGAATTCAACATCAGCCTCGGACGCATAGGAAATAAAATGTCATCCATGGAAGAAATTTTGTTTCTTTTTTTAATGCTGCAGGAGTTCGGTAGCCAAAGCTTGCTGTATCAGCCAGAAGCTGTCGTCAATCATCGTATCCCAAAAGACCGGATCGCCAACCGCCGATATATTATCAGAAGGAGTTACTGGGACGGGTTTTCGAAGGCTATGATGAAGATTATTATATCTCAGATGGATTTCAACGGAAAACTCGATTTGTCCTCGTTTCAAATGGCAAGGTATAAAAAAAGGGGAGTATTGGCCGGCTCGGTGATGAGGTTTGCACGAGGATCGATTTCGGGATTACAGGCTATTTTCCGTATGGATCGGAAGAAACTTACCGAGTGCTTGATCCATATGGCTTTCGGATTGGGAGGCATGATTGGGCTGGCGAAGCACTTTTTTTTTAGTTCTGATGCGGGTGTGTCCGAAAAACTGTTTAAACCTCTTTAGTGATATAATTCACAAGGAGGTGACATGGCACTTGACCGGAATAAACTCAAAAAAGCTACTTAAAGAAAAAAGCGTTAAATTTCTCGATGACTTTAACGCGTTCATGAGAGACGACAGCAAAGACGTCATCGAGACTCTTCTCGATGAGGAACAGATGGGACACGTCCCTATTGTAACCACCCAAAGCTATCCACACTCTTAAGCCGAGGTAAAGCACCTCGCTGTTGAAGCCTTAACCACAGATCCTCTTAAAATAGCCTTGCGTCAAATGAATGTCACAGAAGACATGATAAGTCATTCATTTACAGTCAGTTAACCATGATAATGGAGTGCCTTACAAGCAGGGGTCACTGGTTCGAACCCAGTACCGCCCACCAGAGTTTTCTCGAGGAAAAGGCAGTTTTTAGCGAGTTTTCCATTTAAGCATCCATAACCACAATTAGGCGTTTTTAGTCAAAATCTGTTACACATTCCTGACATGGGGATAAGTCTATCTTGAATTGACATAGAATCCTCTGAGTGCTATACAAAAAAACTCTTCATTTATTCTATGAAGGCAGGTCATTTATCACAAGTTTTCGTGCAGAAAGGTATAAATAACCCCTTTCTTTTTGCTGTTGGCTGTATATTGAATACCGCAGTATGTTTTTTTTTGAGTTTTCTCGTTCAGCTCGAAAGATGCACTCAAATGAAGAAAAACAGGCAGTTTTCATCAAAGATGCGCTTAGGTATTACCAATGTGGAGATCGTTGATTCTAGCGCTCAAAAGTGTGCTGGTGAGGGGGGTTGACGAGAAAAAAAGTATCTTGCGCAGGACCTTCACCTTCCCAGGAGCTAAATTGTTGCCCACCCCTGGAGCCGAATTTGGGCCTACCTCTGGAATTTCGTGTGGTGGGATAAATGTTCATATCTCAATGTTTTTCCTATATTCCTCCCACCAGTATTTTATAAAAACTTATCACCAAACCCATACATAAACCCTTCACCCACATGAGTTTTTTTGTAGAACACCCCCATAGGCACCCTTTATCACGAAAAAAGGCTATTTCTATGATGGGCACAAATCTACAATAGGATCTACTTCTCCCCCTCCTTGGGCTTTAGCTCCACGCCGAGTTGCGTCATTATTTTCTGTCCTTGATTAGACGAATAGAAATCCGGGCTCCCTTCATGGCTGCAAAAAGGTCGCAATGGCCATCCTTACGGAAACCCTGGTGATAGGCTCGTTCCTGGTTGGCCTCCGTAGAACTCCAAAAAATAGCATATTCCCCGAGATAGAGATAATTGCCATGAAAATCGGCAGCTCCAGCTAAAATGGCATTGAAGCCAGAAGAACCTCCTTCGAGCAACTTCTGTCCTGCCTCAGACTCTCCCCCAAGATAATCGATCAAAGTATTCCACTCCTCGTTGGATGGTATATGCCATCCATCTGGACTTATCTTTAAAGCCACATCCCAGGTATACAAGTGCCCCAGCTTTTCGCAATTGCTTTGTTCATCTTCAAAACAATAACTCTGTATCAATGTCCCATCTCTATCTTTTGTGGCTCGTAGATTTTCAGCCATCCAAAACTGATCGCCAATCCTGATAACCTTGTAGCTGTTACCATCTATATCCATAAGGATTTCCTTATTATCTTGCTGCACCATCGCTTCCTTGTCCTGGAAGGCAAAAGTAAAACAAAGCAGAAAGACCAAAGGAATCACTATAAACAGTTTTTTCATTTAAACCTCCTTCTTTTTTTTTCTTTCGGTATGTAATAGAGGTCAAACATGAGTTTGCCAGTTTTCGGCACAACCTTTCCGCATATAGCATGAGTTCTTTTCATTAGCTCATAGTATTCTTCCCCCATAAGTTCTATATTCTTTTCAACTTGAGCATAATAATCAGCTTCACTCCTTCCTCCAATGACCATAAAGAAAAAAGGGATTTCTGACCATAAATCTCCAACCCAGACGTCTAATATATCGGGAATATTACGGTTCTTATATAGTGTCTGCCATTCCTTGAGAATCCTTTCTGCCTCCTTTTCCATACCAGGTTTGACATAGTAATAACATTCCCAGAAAAAATTCCATTCTTCATAATTTACTCTTGGCTCATTGGGGACATGTGATAAGTCCCATCTCACTTTTACTGTGCCAGTGTTTATAGATTTACAATAACTGGACATGCGTTTCATCAGGATTTGATAGTCATCCCCTGCTGCTTTTCCTATCCTCTCCAAATGAGAATTTATATCGTCAAGAGCCTCATAATTACCAATAGGCATACAAAACCAATAATATCACGATTGTGCACATCGTTAGATTAGAGAGTTGTGCGAAAGGATAATTCAGACCTTAGGCAGGCATTCTTTACAAACTTTTAACAGATTTTTAACAACCTCCTGACAACTCATTACAGGGATTACACTATCTTGAGTATTGAATGGGATGATTTAGGAGGTTATGATGAGAAAATTCATCTCTTCGGTTCTTGTTTTTTCCATTATTACTCTTTATGGGAACTTATTTGCGACAGAAAGGCGTGGAGCAAACATAGAAATATACAAGAGAAACTCATATCCAAAAATAAAAGGGGAAGGAACGCCGTGGGAAACATCTTTCCCTGATTTAATCGGGGAGTTAATTGCTGTCAAAGATAGTTCACTGTTATTGAAGGATGCTGGAACAGGAACAGATCTATCTGTAAAAGTAGCTGAAATTAAGGTTATTAAGATTGCGAAGAAATCGAACTTTTTAAAAGGAGTTGGCATTGGATTTATTGGAGGAGCAGCTTTTGGAGCATTTGTCGGTTTTGCATCTGGAGATGACCGACCAGGCTGGATAGCTTTTTCGGCAGAGCAAAAAGCGGCTATGGTTGGCCTTGCCTTTGGAGTTATTGGAATAATTATTGGTGGAATTTATGGTGCAACATCAGAACAAGATGAGACAATCCAAATTGAAGGAAGGTCTGATTCAGAAATTAATTCTATTTTATATGACTTAGGCAAAAAAGCCCGGGTTCCCAACTTCCAATGAATGTCTAATGTGGAACAACCAACACTTGACCTGATAGCGATTGTTAAATCAAATCTGGATTAGAGCGGAATAATCTACTTCTCTTCCTTCAGCTTTAGCTCCCATCCGAGCTGCTGCAAGAAGCCCAACTGGTCAAAATCTTCCCTTTCCTCCACAACTTTTCCATTCTCAATACGGATAATAAACGTTGAGCTCATTTCAAACTTGTTCCCAGTAGCAGGGATACCGCGCCAATCCCCTTCGTGAGTTCCCCTGAGAATTAATCTGGCTATAACCCTGTCCTCTACAGCATGTAATTCTTCAATACTAAAATTCAAATCAGGAAATGCTTGGAAAAACCCCTTAACAAATTCTTGGGATTCTTCTCGGGACAGGGGTTTGGGATTATTGGATGGAAAGTAGTAAAGAGAGTCAGGAGAATAAAATTCATTGAAGTATTCAGAGCTACCTTTGTTTATCTCATCAATGATTCCTCTATAAAGGGCTTCATTTTGCTCCTCAACCTCTGCCTGGGCTTTGAATTCTTCAAGCTCTGCCAGCGCTTCTTTGTCCTGACAGCCGACAACGAGGCAAACCAAAAGGACCAAAGGCATTAGCATAAATTGTTTTTTCATAGAAAACCTCCTTTTACTCAACAAAAAACCCTCTTGACTGAGGATAATTCAATCAAACCTGACAATCTATGTCAACAGAAAAGGCGCGGTAAATTAGATCAACGATCAGGAAGAGCAGGCCCCCTATTCTTGCTCCCTTCTAATCTTTGTTGTGGCCCTCAGACCTCAAAATTCTCCCATTCGTGCTTGACTCTCCCCATGAGCGTCTTGAATCGAGGCTCACCGCGTATGTTTTCAAGTAAGGGATCGTATTCGCTGAGAAATGGGTAATTGATGAAACCTCGATTCACTGCAATCTCCAGCCAATTCAAAGCCTCCCGTCTCTCACCAATCAGGGCATAGTTTGCTGCCATCTCCCATGTCATTTGCTCATCCCATCTTAATGTTTTCTCGAGTTCGGGAGTCATGATCTTCAAAGCTTCTTGCTTTTTCTCTTGTAAGGCCAACTTTCGGAATAAGCCGACCTGAGCCCAATAAGTTTGTGGTGCTGATTTTACATGCAGGTCAATTATAGAGTTAGCTTCCTCGATACGATGAATTCGTGTGAGAAAGTGTGCATAGACCAAACCATAGAAAAGGTTTTCAGGCTCCATTTTATACATTTTCTGGATGGGCCCAAGAGCCTCTTCGAAGTTACCTTCCATGTACTCGATCCAACCAGGAAAACACTGAAATAGAGGAGTGAGTGGATCTATCTCCAAAAGCTTAGGGAGAAGAGCTCTAGATATATCTCCCTTTCCAGCCAAAGTTAATATATAAGTAAGGTATTCTCGAGGTCTTGGATTATTTGGATCCAGCTCGAGAGATTTTTGTAAAAGTCTAATTCCCTTTTTCCAATCAGCTCGTTTCCAGTGTAGCAAGCCATTTAAAAAATATCCTTGTGAAGAATTTGGATTGATGTTCATCAACTTTCCAATCCATTTTTCCGCTTCCAGTAGATAGCTTTCATCAAACGCGACACCAAAATTCACATATTGGACATGCACATTGCCCATCGCTTCATAGAGAAGTTCATTCTCCCCCACTACATCCAGTCCATTCTGAATGAGACGAACAGCGCGGTCAAAGCTTTCCTTTGAAAATCGATAGATCTCTTGATTAGCCTTCAGATAGCATTCATAGGCATGGATATTGTCTATTGGGCGCTTCTCCATCTCTTGGTCTTCTTCGGTGCTCAGTTTTAGTTGGAGTGAATCGACAATAGAACGCGAAACCTTCTCTTGAATATCAAATACCTCATCCAGGGTTCCTGTGTATTTCTCAGCCCAAAGATGTGCATCGTTGGCAGCTTCAATCAACTGAGCCGTTATACGAAGGTTATTCCCTGCCTTTCTAACACTCCCCTCCAGTACATATTGAACGTTTAGCTCCTCTGCAATTTCTCCAGCCTTCCTGTTTGTTCCCTTTAAAGTCATAGCAGAGCCCCTGGAAACAACTCGTAGCGAATGTATCTTTGAAAGATCTGTGATAATCTCCTCGGTCATTCCATCACAAAAATAGTCCTGGCCTTCCTCAGGACTGATGTTTTCAAATGGCAGAACCACTATTGATTTCTGCCATTCAGGAAAACTGATCGCCTTTTCTTCAGTTGGTATTAAAACTTTTGCTTTTTTCTCTTCTTCAGGAACACTGACTGCCCATTGCAGCGATTTAAAGACAACCCATGCTATTCCAAGACATAGGGCAACAATTCCTATGGCCAGCATATTGATGGCTATTCCTGTCATTGCAAATATCAATTTCAAATTTATTACTACGGTAAGAAGGACAATCAATGGAACGACCAGAATTTCAACCTTTACATTTCCTGGTCTCTTCTCCGTTCCCCTAAACCACCTCCAGGTTAAAGTTGCGATTAGAGCACCGGCAAGTGTAACGATACAGATATCCACGATCTGATGAGGGAAATGATAGTGATTAACAAGAATATGGTGAGCTAACTCAACGATCACGACACCGCTACCGGCAAAGGCGGCAAGTGTGGCAATAATCTTCCGTTCTTTTAATCTTCCTATGAAGGAGCCAGGCGGGTAATTCTTAGAATCAGAATTTGAGTTTTTCCCTAGATGCATTTACTCCCCTTCTTATGCGCTTCTACTTATATCAGAGGAGAAACTCCAAAGTCAATTAATGAAAACACATGCGTAGCGTTTCCTGGCATAAACAGAGACCCCTATTCAATATATATTCAATAAAGGGAGAGGATTATGGGAAACCTGCTATGCATTCATTACACGGAAAACTCCCAGAAAAAACGGGTGCCCGTATCCTCTTTTTTTTCAGTGAATTAACAAGAAGTCAAAAGAAAAGAGTACCTGCCTTACACGCAGGGGGTCACTGGTTCGAACCCAGTACCGCCCATTCATATCTATTCCTTCATATCCTTTTTTCGTTTTTCCCAATTGGCAAGGGCTTCTCTGGCTTTGACCTTGCGAGGGGTCTCCCCTTCCGGAGTGTCCCGAAGATAGAGCTTGAGGTAATGGATGGCCTCTTCGATATTTCCCTTTCTGTAGAGGGCTGTCGCATAATTCAGGTGGTTTTCATAATAGGGCTTTAACTCCGCAGCCCTTTTGTAGTTTTCTAGGGCAAGGTTGAGATTCCCCAAGGTGTTGTGAACGATGCCCAGGTCTTTGAATAAGTCAGGATCTTCGGGATATTCCCGCTTCAGCCGATCGTAGATCTTCAGAGCTTCCTGTGTTTTTCCCTGGGCGGCAAGAGCGTAGGCGTATTTCATCCGCGCCGATTTGTTCTCGGGCTCGATGTCCAATGCCCGCTCGAAAAAGGCGGATGATTTTTTCCACTCGCCCTTCATGATCCAGGACCAGCCCAGCGTCAGCAGTGCTTCCAGGCACCGGGAATCGACCCTCAAAGCTGCCTCGGCAGCCACGATCGCCTTATCATAAGAGTGGGCCTGCATGTTAAAAAGCCCCAATCGTGAAAGAAGGACGATGGATTCCGGAAGGCGCTCCAATCCCTGCTCGAGCGCTTGCACACAATCGTCCATACTCTGCATCTTCGCATAACAGACAGCGAGATTGACATAGTTCCACGGAGCATCCGGGCTTTTTTCGATGACTTGCCGATAGATCTCAACCGCCCCCTCTAGGTCGTTCTCGTATTCCTTGTTCTTGGCCCGCAGGATAAGATCATATTCCTCCCGTTTATCCTTCGGATCTGGGAGTGCGTGGCTGGACCGGTTTTCCGAGCCGCCTGCTTTTATATATCCAAGCGACCTCAATCGCTCCAGTTCCTCCTGTGACAACTCACGGCTTGCAGTATCGATTTCCAGAAGGTTTTCTTCGATGACCCTTTCCAGCTTTTCATCCATGGATCGAGCCATGTCTTTCTTGATCTCGAAAAGATTTTGAGCTTCTGCGGAATCTTCGCTCAGATCATACAATTCCGGCTTGGGAGCTCTGATGTATTTCCATCCGCCGTCGATCAGCCCGACCAGACTCGACCATCCGAAAAAATCCGTGGGATAGGTGGTCTCGATGTAAGAGGGAAGGTCCGTGTCTTTATCTCCGGCAATATAGGGGATTAGGCTTTCTCCCTGGACCGAATCGGGAATATCGCTCTCTAAAACGTCCAGGATCGAGGGGACGATATCGATCAGCCGAACGTCGGCATCGACCACTTTCCCTGCGGGAAAAATATCCTCTGCATAGAAGATGAGCGGGACCTTCATGGTCGATTCATAGAGAAAGAGGCCATGCTCTTTCTCCCCGTTTTCACCGAAAGCCTCGCCGTGATCTCCGGCCAGTACGACCAGCGTGTTGGCGAGGAGATTCTTGGCCCTCAATGTATCGATCGTCTCGCCGATATAAAAATCCATGTAGGCGATCTCTCCATCATACAGGTTATCGGCAAAATCCTCCCTGAAGGGGGACGGCGGCGAGTAGGGCATGTGGGGATCGAAAAAGTGGATCCAGCAGAAAAACCGGTCCGCTGACTTTGTTTCGATCCATCGGGAGAAAGACGCATACACTTCGGCCGCTCTTCTTTGTGAGCGAAATCCTTTGAAGATCTCCTCATCCGTGGAAGCCCTGTCGTCATACACAGTGAATCCCTGGCCTAGTCCAAAACGGGAATCGACCGTAAAAGAGCTAACGAATGCGGCTGTTTGGAAACCCTCCGACTTGAGGACCTCCGCCAGAGTGATGTGCGCTTCGTCGAGATAACTGAACCCATTGCTGTGGACATGGTGGTGGATGGGATAGGTGCCGGTCAGAATGGAGCAGTGGGAGGGCAGAGTCAGGGGGGCCTGGCAATACGCATTTTTAAATTTCACCCCTTTTTCAGCCAAGATATCCAGGTTGGGCGTTCGGGCTTTGCTATATCCATACGCCCCGATCCTATCGGCCCTCGTGGTGTCCAGGGTGAAAAGAACGACGTTGAGGTTCTTACTGGCGGTCGTTCGAAATCTGGTCTTCTTGCAAGAAAGAAAAGAAAAGATCGCTAACGCGATACCCCCGAGGACAATCAAAGGGAGGAAATTTTTTCTTTGTATTATGAATCGAAACACGGTGCTATAAATTATACACGATCCTGCAAATTATAGAATGGTAGAACCCGGAAAAGAATCGATCCTGATATGTTCTATCCTTACGTATCTTTTTCCAAAATAAAGTGAATCTTTAAATCGCAGGATAGACTTCAACTAATCAGGCGATCGAGCCGGCGCGAACCCAGATTCGAATTATATGTTTAGCTCAGTCTTTCTCCAGTGCACAGTTGCGCGCTTCGTCAGGAATCTTTCTGCAATGTGAAGTTCAGAGTAATATCAAAGGGATTCATTCCAGGAACATCGTTCTCGATATTGATGGTGATCGAGATGGGATATGTCCATCCAACCGGGAGGAATCCGGGTAGAGAATCTCTGACTGTTCTCAGTTTGAAGTTTGTCGAGTCCAACCCGCTCACAGGAGACGTGGGCTGCTGGGATATGTAGAAATGTGCTGCCTGAGGCCCGCTAATGGTTACCATTGGAGAGCCCGTGAGATTCATAGGCAATAAACCTGCATTTTCGATCCAGAACGTAAAGTTCCGTCCCATGATAAAACTCGAGGTCCTTGTCCCCAGGTTTCGTGTGCATCCATCAGCAAAGTAAATGGATGCAAATCTGACCTTGATATCGGGAGCGGCATTGTACCACAAAGCATCGTTCAGGTTGAGCATCCCTCCTGTCACACATTTTCCACTGAGAGAGCCAAGAGGAACCGCAGTGTTGAGAATCCTTGTGATCCTCTCTGCGGCGGTCTCCGAAGGGAACACGGATGCCAGAAAAGCCACAGCACCGGTTACATGGGGAGTCGCCATGGAGGTGCCGCCCCAGCTATCGTATCCATAAACAAAAGGTGCCATGCCGATTCCGATGTTGTCGAAATTGAATCCTTCATATGTAACCGAGTAGTCAGTTATCAAATGGAACCGGAAGGTGAACATGGTGGTTTTAAAGGAGTCGGGAATGAGAAATGCCCAGGGGCTCCAGTAGTAGCCGCCTCCCCCTATGTTACCCCAGTCGAAAACAGGGGTCCACGTACTCCCTCCGTCATCGGAGAATTCCAGATAACACTGGTCGTAATAATCTTCGATGTACATGGCGGCGTGGAATCCGATCGCGACGTCTTGTCCGACGTAACCGGAGAGGTTGATATTGCCGGCCCATGTAACATGACAATCGTCGTAGTTAGAGTAGTAGACGCCCGGGCTGTCGGCCCAAAAATTCGGCGGACTGGGCACTGGAAAAGAGGGATTGACAAGAAACGGGTCTTCGGTGCTGGTCACCTGCCAGTCTCTGGTCCCGCCTGTCGTCCAGGAACCGGGATAGGTGTCCATATCGGCATAGATAATATCGCCAGGAGCCGGTGTGTATGAATTGGCGCCAGGGATTGTACTCAGGATCTCTACGCCTGGAGCAGCGATGTCGACGCTCGTGGCGCCATAATTGTACCACTGCGCCCCATTATGATCGACGGCTGTGACTGCGATGATGTTGGAATTCGTGTACGAAGAGGGATAATGGGGACTGGCATCGTTATCGGTCCCGTCATTTCCTGCGGCCGCACAAAAAACGATGTCGGCGGTCCCTAAAGCGTCGATGGCGGTGACCATCGCAGAATTGTAACCGGCCCCGCCCCAGGATGCATTGACGGCGACGATATTCTGACCCATGATCGTCTTTTCATAGACGATATAATTGATGCAAGTGATGGCATCGGCATCAGAACCGCTTCCGCCGGCATCGAAGGATTTGCCGCTCAGGATGCTGACGTCCCAGTTCACGCCCGCGACCCCGAGACTGTTGTTTCCCACGGCGCCGATCGTCCCTGAACAGTGGGTGCCGTGCCCGTGATCATCTAAAGGATCTCCCGTACCTGTAATACCGTTGATGCCGTAGATATCATCGACATAACCGTTGCCGTCGTTGTCAAAACCGTCCATCCATTCATAGGGATTGTTCCACAGATTGCCCATGAGATCGGGATGGTTGTAATCGATCCCCGTATCGATGACCGCGACGATCACATCCGAAGACCCGGTGGCTGAGTCCCAGGCTTCAGGGGCATCGATGTCGATATCGACGGTCCCACCGGTCTGACCCACGTTATGAAGCCCCCAGAGATCGCTGAAGTGCGTATCATTGGGAACGGTCTGATCGATGCGTCTCAAATAATTGGGCGATACAGACTCCACCTCGCCGATCTTTTCCAGCTCCCCGATCATCTGATCGGTGGTTTTGTGCTCGGCTCTCAGGAGAGCGATCTCTTTGCCCTCGACCTTTGCCAACGCCGGGTAGGTTCTTTCGACCGTCATGGAATAAGCGCCTGCGATCGAGCGGACGAGCGAAGAGTCCACGCCTCTCTGGAAAACGGCCAGCACCTCTCCTTCCACATAGTTTGGTACCGGCTTGACGGGAGTCCTACCAAATGCTCCCTTGTCGATCCTCGCATTCTGACCGGGAACGAACGCATAGACAAGCAAAGTCAGTGCGAGGGCGACACAGAGAAAGGATAAAGCAGTCAAAACTTTTTTTCTGTTCCTTACAGACCCCATAAAAGTTCCTCCTTCCTAAAATTGTATCTCTAGTTAGAGATGTATATAAAGGTTCCCCTCCAGGAACACGTTCCTACGATCCTGATGAAATTGCTCTAACCAAACCACAGTTGAGTAAATCTTATAAAAGAATAAATTTATTAGTCAAGGATTAATTTGCACCTTAAAAAGAACGAGCGGTGTTCCATGATTTTTTTGCTATCCGGGTTCTCAATAAAAGTGTGGTGAAAGGGGAACAAAGTTATCGGAACAAAAGACAATGCAATCTTCCTGACAGAGCGGTCTAATTCCCTTTAGAATTACCCTGCTTTTCTCCAACTTTTTTATTATTTTCCATCTCTCACTGATACGGGAAGCTTAGTTCAGCCGAAGGTTTTCTGCCTTGCAAGCAGAGGATTACTGGTTAGAACCCAGGGCCCTCCATCAGATTTCCCTCTGCTTCTTCCTGAGAAAATCGACCTTCTCCCAAAGCTTCCCTTAAGTACTATCAAGCGAAATGAATCTCCAAGACGCTCCAGGCACTGGGCGATTCGACAGATCGGCCAAAAAAATTCATCTCTCCCTGACGTATAGTTCTGTTCTTCTGCGTGATCCAGCGCAAATCGCTGGCTTTGGATTCAGGTATTTTTAGCTTTACGAATCCTTCTCCAACGTGAAATTGATCGTGAAGTCATAGGGATTTTCATCCGAATCGTCGTTCGCGATGTTCACCGTAAAAGATATGGGAACCGTCCAGCCAACGGGCAAAGCACCTGGCAACGAATCTCTCACTGTCCTCAATTTGAAGATCGTCTGTCCCAATCCGCTCACGGGTGATGTGGGTTGTTGGGAGACATAAAAATGGGCAGCCTGCGGTCCGGATAAAGTCACCTTTGGAGTGCCCGTAAGGTTCAGAGGAATAAGACCCTTATTTTCGATCTTGAACGGGAACTCCTTTCCCATGACAAAGCTCGAGGTCCTGGTCCCAAGGTTTTTCGTCGAGCCGTCAGCGAAGTTAACGCCCGCAAGTCTCACGTGGATCTCAGGAGCAGCGCAATACATCAGCGCATCATACACGTTCAGCATGCCTCCAGTTACACATTTTCCGCTTAAGGAGGGAAGCGCGTTGCTGCTGTTGAGGATTCTCGTTATCCTCTCGGCAACAGTCTCTGGAGCATACACGGAAGCGCACAACGCAACGGCACCTGAGACATGGGGCGTGGCCATGGAGGTCCCGTTCATGGATGTATAGCCATAAGTCATTGCATTGCCCACACCGACATTATCGATGATCCAGCCCTTGTTCCTATAGCCATAATAATTATAATCCGTGTCGTCCGAAGTGATGTGGAAGCGGAATTTGAACATGGAAGTCTTATACGCCTCGGGAATTTCGTAGATTTGGCTCATATAATAGTAACCATATCCAGAATAAAGTGTGGTCAAGTCAGCAAGCGTAGCCCAAGTGCTTCCACCATTATTTGATATCTCGATTTTGGCCGTGTCATAGGAAATGAAATAGTCGAATTGAAATCCACCGTCAAAGACCAGCCAAACATCCTGTCCAGAATAAGAAGATAGATCGATATTACTGGAAGGGGCGAGCCAATTATCGATGTTGTGGACATATCCAGCACCAGGGCTATCACTCCAGAAGTCACCGTAGGACATATCCCACCAGTAACTCTCTAAACCTCCTGCCCCTGCATTTGTAATTCCCCAGGAATCGAGCGTCCCCCCATGAGTCCACAAGCCGCTTCCACTTTCCATGTCATCGTAGAAAGGATCTCCGGGCTGGGGCGAATAAATGCCCCTGTATGTGCTAACAATGTCTCTCCCCGGTGCTGCGATGTCGACACTTGTTGCGCCGTAATTGTAATACTGGAGACCATCATGATCGACCGCAGTTACAGCGATGATATTGGAGCTCGTGTAGGATGAAGGATAATGGGGCGACACGTCATTATCCGTACCGTCATTTCCGGCTGCAGCACAGAACACGATCCCTGCGCTTCCCGAAGCGTCTATTGCTGTTTTTAGGGCGGCATTGTAGGCGCCTCCGCCCCAGGAGTTATTGGTCACGACGATGTTTTGACCGTAGGTGATTTTGAGATCGGTCAAGTAATCTATACAGGTCACAGCGTCTGAATCCCAGCCGCTTCCCGCCTCGGAAATAAACTTTGCTCCTATGATCTTTACGTTCCAGTTCACACCGACAACGCCCATGCTATTATTCCCCACTCCTCCGATCGTACCCGCACAGTGGGTCCCGTGTCCATGATCATCCAAGGGATCACCGGTCATGGTTATAGCATTGATCCCGTAGACATCGTCGATAAAGCCATTTCCATCGTCATCCATACCGTTTCCTGGAATTTCACCGGGATTTTGCCACATATTGGCCATAAGATCCGGATGGTTATAATCGACACCCGTATCGATGACTCCGACAATGACAGAGTCGCCAGTGGTGTAGTCCCAAGCTTCTGGGGCGTCGATATCGATATCCGGCGTTCCCCCGGTCTGCCCCGTATTGTGAAGCCCCCATAAAGCACTGTAGAGCGTATCATTCGGGTGAGTTTGACAAATAGTCTGTCTGAAGTTTGGCGAGACAGACTCCACTTCGGGAAGCCCTTGCAGATCCATAACTAGCTGTTCTGTGGTTCGAAAGTCGGATATCAGGTGTGCGATCTCTTTTCCTTGAACTTTTGCTATAGCCGGATAAAACTTTTTCACATCCATATAGTAAGATTCTGCGATTGCGCGGACTGCTGATGGGCCTACGCCTTTTCTAAAGACCACCAAAACTTCACCTTCTGCATAATCAGGCAATCCATACAACGCGTCTTCTTGTGTTGGAGTTCGAACGAATTTCGATCTGAATTCTGGACCAAAAGCGTAGACAAAAACTGTCAAAGCAAAGGCAATACAGAGAAAAGAAAAGACAGCTAAAGCTTCTTTCTTTCTAAAAATAGAACTCATCTGACATTCCTCCTTTCTAAAATTGCATCTCTAAACTGCATTATACATAAAGGTTCCCTTCCTGTAATACATTCCAATCATGTTGAAGAAATTGATGTAACCAAACCAAAGGCCAATAAATCTTAAACAAAAATTCATTTTCGAGTCAAGGAATTATTCCAGATTTAAACATCGAGCGGAGTTATGTCGACTTTTGCCGCGCATTGACATCAGAATCCGTTGCGTTTAAATTGAGCTGTCGCAGACCATGTTTCGCTGAAAAACCCAAAATCATGGTTTTGCGTATACTCTTATAAAAAACATGCGGAAGAGCCTTTTTTTTATCGTTGCCACCCTATTCCTTGTCTCTCCCGTGTTTTCCGACAGCCCTCTCAAGCCATTGAGGATAGATACACCCCCTGTGATCGACGGCAAGCTGGATGACACGGTCTGGCGATCGGCTCCCTTTGTGACCGGTTTTAAAACATACTATCCCGATTTCGGAATCGACATGTCCGAAAGGACGATCGTTTACCTCGCCTACGACAGGGAAAATCTTTACTTCGGTTTCAAATGCTTCGACAGCCAGCCCGATAAGATCAAGGCTTCGATCGCCAGGCGCGACACTATTCGGCCCGATGACTGGGTGTGTATCAACCTGGATTCCTTCAACGACCAACAATCCCTCTACGCTTTATACATCAATCCGCTGGGGATCCAGACCGACAGCCGGTACGCTGGCGGTCTCGAAGACTTCAGCCAGGATTTTGTCTTTTACAGCGCGGGCCGTATCGACGAGGAGGGTTATGTCGTCGAGGTCCAGCTTCCTTTCAAGAGCTTCCGATTCGCCAACAAACAAACGGTTGAAATGGGAGTTCTTTTAGAGAGAAAAATAAGCCGGATCTCGACCCAAGGAACCTATCCCGCGATGAGCCCCGAGAAGGGGATGTTCTTCTTAACCCAGACAAAACCTTTGGTTATGCAAGACATCAAACACTACACGCTGTTCGAGTTGCTCCCGGCTTTGACCCTGAACCAAAGGCAATATGCCGAAGAAGGAGACCTGAACATCACCGACCGGATCACCGACTTGAGCCTGACAGGGAAATACGGCATCACCTCGAAACTGATCCTGGATGCCACCTACAATCCTGACTTCAGCCAGGTCGAATCCGATGCGGGTCAGGTGGATGTCAATCTGCGTTATGACCTCTATTTCCCGGAAAAGCGGCCCTTTTTCCTCGAGGGAAAAGAGAATTTCAACTTCGGAGGTTACTCCGGCCTGGATCCATTGAGCGAAGTGGTCTACACGAGAAAGATCATCGATCCACTCGCTGGCATCAAATTGTCGGGGAAGATCGGCGCTAAAAACACGATCGCCACGCTGTTTTCGCTGGACGAATCGCCGAGTTATTCGGACGATGTGGATAGAACGGGAAAGTATGCCCTGTTCTCCATCCTCCGCTACAAGAGAGCCCTGAGTGAAGACAGTTATCTGGGCGCCTTTTTTTCGAGCCGGGATTTGAAGAATCATTCCAACCGTCTCATAGGACCCGATGGACAGATCAGGCTCTCTCCCTCGAGCCTTTTAGGATTCCATCTGTTCTATTCGCAAACCCAGGATAATGCCGAATCTGAAAGCTTCAGCGGTCACGCGCTGGGTTTGGATTACCTGTATGCAACCCGCAAACTGGATATCAACCTCGCCATAAAAGAGATCTCAAAAAATTTCGACACGGAAACGGGATACCTCACACGCAAAGGTCTAACGATGATAACTGGATCGCTGACCCCGAGGATTTATCCGAATACAAAGGTCCTTCAGAGGATCGATACGACTATCTACAGTTCCCAGCTCAAAGATCAATTCAACAAGATTTGGGAGACATACAATGCTCTGTTCATAACTTTCTCCTTTCCCCGAAGCACCAGGCTTCAACTGTCTGCAGACTATTCTACAGAAAGTTATCTGGAAGAAAAGTTCAACACCAGTCAATGGAGTGCAATCGGCGTTAGCCAGTTCACAAAACAGTTCAATCTCAAGTTGACGTACCGATACGGCAAGAAGATCTATTATTCTGGGGCCCCCTATCAGGGAAAAGGAGCGACTGCGAGCGGCCAACTGATTTTTCAGCCTTCTGAGAAGATCAATCTGAGCGTCAATCTGACATATGCGGATTTTTTCCGGGATTCCGATTCTTTGAAGATCTATGACTACACCATTCTCCGGACTCGATTGGCCTATCAGATGAATAAATATCTCACCTTCCGCGGCGTCGTGGAATACAACGATTACAGGAAGACACTGCTGACGGATTTTCTTGTGTCCTTTCTGTATATTCCGGGAACCGTTATTCATCTCGGTTATGGGTCGCTTTACGAAAAAACGCAGTGGTTAGAGGGGGAATACCGCCCAAGCGATCGTTTTCTTGAGATGGAAAGGGGTCTTTTCTTCAAAGTTTCTTACCTCTGGCGTCTTTGACCTGATTCAACCGACACGAACGTTCGATAATCGGGTGAAGATTTCCGCATGTCCCCTACAGGGCCGTTCGAGAATGGGTTCCTTCCATTCAGCGGTCAGTCCAGGGAACCGACTCTCCATTGAACCTGCAGCGGAGTGTTTGGGGAACGGTTTCTATAGTCTAGCGGCCAGCTTCAAGAGTTTGCCTCCAGTCGGAGGGTTCAGAGAATGACTCTTCCATTTGACTAAAGCGACAGCGGGTGCTAATTTAATTACCGATTTTATGGTTTGTCCGACTAAACGGTGTTGAAAGCGGCAAATGGAAAAAACGAAGATCCTCGTCGTCGAGGATGAAAGCATAGTCGCGCGAGATATCCGCAACATGTTGCTGGGCCTTGGTTACGATGTGACAGCCGTGATCTCCGACGCCAAGGAAGCCGTCAAAACCACTCAAAAAGAAGGACCTCATCTAGTTTTGATGGACATTATGCTCCAAGGCGACATATCCGGCGTCGAAGCGGCAGACCAGATCTACTCAGAATTAAACATCCCTGTGGTTTATCTCACGGCCTACGCCGATGAGACTACCCTTCAACGAGCTAAAGAAACCGCACCTTTCGGTTATCTCCTCAAGCCCTTCGAAGAGAGAGAGCTGAAATCCACCATCGAGATCGCCCTTTACAAATTCGGAATGGAGATGAAGCTGAAGGAAAGGGAACGGTGGCTCACCACCTTGCTCAAGAGCATCGAAGACGGTGTTATTGCGACGGATACGAAGGGGAACATCACGTTCATGAATCCCCTTGCGGAGACTTTGACGGGATGGCAACAGGTCCGGGCGCTCGACAAACCTCTGAACAAAATCTATAAGCTCTTGGACATCAAAAAAAAGACCGAACCATCCATCGCCATAAGGGAAATCCTCAAAGGGGAAGAGTACTCTCTCCCCAGGAATATCGCACTCGTGTCTAAAAAGGGAAAGAAAATACCTATAGATCACAGGGCCGCTCCGATCACCGACGAAACTGGGAACACATCGGGTGTTGTCCTTGCCTTCAGAGACATTACGCGCCAGAAGGAGACCGAAGAAGAACTCATTCAGAGTTACGACCGGCTCAAACAAGCCATGGAAGGGACTGTCCAAGCCATGGCCTATACGATCGAGACAAGGGATCCCTACACGGCCGGACATCAGCGCCGGGTGACACAATTGGCCTGTGCGCTTGCCGAAAAGATGGGACTTCCCACGGATGTTCAGGAAGGCGTCCGCATGGCCGGAGACCTTCATGACATCGGCAAGATCTATGTGCCGGCCGAGATCCTCAGCAAGCCGGGAAAGCTCTCGGAGGCGGAGTACAACATCATCAAAACACATTCACAGGTGGGTTACGACATACTGAAGACCATCGAATTTCCATGGCCTATCGCTGACATTGTCCTCCAGCACCACGAACGGATGGATGGCAGCGGCTACCCCGCAGGGCTTCGCGGCGACGACATCCTTCTGGAGGCGAGGATACTCGCTGTGGCAGACGTCATCGAAGCCATGGCCACTCACAGGCCCTATAGACCGGCCCTGAGTATTGAGGATGCCCTGGAGGAGATCTCGGAACACAAGGGAAAACTCTACGATCTCCAGGTCGTGGAGGCCTGTCTCGAGATCTTCGAAGAAGGATTTGCGTTCGAAGAAAAGTGAAAAAACTCTACCTTTATCTACTGCTTTTCTCCTCCATATTCGCATGCGTCGCGGGGATCGTTCTGTTCATTATCCTGTTCGTTCCGGATTTTAACATTTACTGGCTTATTATCTCACCGATCATTCTCGCCCTTTACCAAGCCCCGGCGGCATACCTTTTTTATTTATACAGAAAAACAAAACACAGAATACAGTCCGAGGAATCAGAGGATGGAGAGGGAAGTCGAACATGATGCTGTTCGACGGAAGGGATTCAAAAGAATTCCTGTTTTTTCACTTTCCTTCTAAAAATTGATCCAGTTCTTCCTTTAGCCTTTTCTGCTCTTCTGCGATCTTTGTCGTAATCTTCATCGCCAGCTCATAGTCGCCCAACAAACCACTCTTGAAGCGTGCCTGCAGAAACTCCTTCTTTTTGTCCTCTTCCATATCCAGAAACGAAAAAAAATCTTGGGCGATCTCTTCTGTTCGTTTCGCTTCATCATCGGAGACAAAATTGGCGAGTGAGATATACCCATACTTGAGATGCTCTCGAACATCGTTGTCATCGGTTATGAGCAGAGCCACTCTTATCGCATTTTGGATCACTTTTTTGCTGTAAGGAAGCATGGACTCGGGTACGCCAAACGTACGCTTGGCCGTTCCCTTGAGCACCTTCCCGTATTCGCCGACGATATCGAATACAGCTCGTTCAACCTCTTTTTTCTTCATGAACGGTCCTGAACTGGATAAACACCTACACTCCGCCGGGCTTCCAGCATAACAGAAATCCCAAAGACCGGAGCACCGTTTATCCTTTGGATGAATTTATCCGCTGCCATTTGACCCCGATTAGGCTAAACCTAGAATAATGATTCCATGCGGATGTGTCAAATGTATAATTTTTAGACAAGTGTTGCCACTGTTGGCCAATATTCATATAATGGACCCAGATTATTCAAGGGTAAAAGATGCTGCCGATAAAATATAAAATGTTTATATATGTTAGGATGGCAGCAGATTTTATGAATAATTCAGATGTGAGATGGATTATTCACGGACCGAGGTCGATGCAAAGGCGAGGAAGTGGCCCCTGAAGCTGTAGTGAACTACCGCGAGGGGGTTACGACGAAGTCTTTGTGGTGAGATCGGTCCGCCCGAAGGGTAAAAGATGCTGCCGATAAAATATAAATGTTTATATATGTTAGGATGGCAGCAGATTTTATGAATAATTCAGATGGAGCGAAAAAGGAGAAACAGCATTGATAGAGAGAATCGAAAGTACCAAGGAACATCTGGCAAATATTCTGGAAAGCATGGATGGAGGAATTCTTACGATCGACAAAAAGGGCAAGATCACCCTGTTCAATTATTCAGCCGAAGAGATCACGGGATTCAAGAGAGAGGAGGTGTTGGGCAAGGATTGCTGCGATATCCTCAAGAGCGATCTCTGCGAAGAATCCTGTCCGTTGAAAGAAGTCATAGACACGGGAAAGCCTGTTTTTAATTATGAAATCATGATCAGCACCAAAAAAGGCGATAAAGTGCCCGTGAACATCACGACATCCCCATTGCGATCCCCCGACAACGAAATCATCGGTGCCGTGGAGAATTTCAGAGACCTCACTAAACACAAAGGGCTATGGGGGAAATTGCGAGAGGAGAGGAATAAAGCCCAGCAGTACCTCAATATCGCGGGTGTCATCATCGTCGCGATCAATCAAGATGGAACGGTTACCCTCATCAACAAAAGAGGATGTGATGTCCTGGGTTATTCGGAAGATGAGCTTATCGGCAAGAACTGGTACGACCTCTGTGTGCCGGAAAGATTCCGCGAACAGAGAAAAAAGGATTTCGACGATCTGATGTCCGGATACTACAAAGAGGCAGAAGACTACGAGAACATCATCGTGACCAAAGACGGAGAAGAGCGCGTCATGGCCTGGCACAACACCCTCATAAGAGACGAGGAAGGAAACATCATAGGGACGCTGAGCTCGGGCGAAGACATCACCCAGCGCAAGCTTGCCGAGGAAGAGTTGATCCGTTCCGAGAAGATGGCTTCACTGGGACAATTGGCCGCCAGCGTCGTCCACGAGGTCAACAATCCGCTGGCGGGCATCATGGTCTATGTCAAGCTTTTTCTCAAGAAGCTCCAGAGCGGCACACTCCAGAGCGAGGGAACGGAGGAGCAGCTCCTGAAGATGCAAAAAGAACTGGAGAGGACCACCCGGATCATCCGGAATCTCCTCGATTTCGCGCGGCAGTCAGAGCCGACGATGGCAGAGACGAACATCAACAAAGTGGTAGAGGCGGCCTTACTGTTAGTCGGCAACCAGATCAACCTGGAAAACATAGATCTCGAGAAGAAGCTGGACCCGGAACTTCCTCAAGTTCTTGCGGATTTCGATAAGATCCAACAGGTCTTGATCAATATTATGTTGAATGCCATCCAAGCCATGCCCGACGGCGGAAAGCTAACGATCGGCACTTCCGTTGCAGAAGATGTCAAGATCAATAAAGAGATCAAAAACACCGTAAGGATCGATATCACAGATACGGGAGTCGGCATCCCTCAAGAAAATCTGAATAAACTGTTCACTCCGTTTTTTACGACCAAAGAAAAGGGAAAAGGTGTGGGGCTCGGACTTTCCGTTGTGCATGGGATCATCGAAAAACACAACGGAAAGATAGAGGTGGCGAGCACGCCCGACGAGGGAACAACATTCCGTATTTATCTGGAGGTCACGGATGAAGACGCGTCCGCAAATACTCATCGTTGACGACGAGAATATCGTAAGAGAATCTCTGCGCGACTGGCTGTGCGCCGTAGGATATGATGTTTTCACGGCTGCATCCGGAGAGGAAGCGCTCCCGATCATCAAAGACAAAAAAATCTCGATCATGGTCACCGATCTCGTCATGCCGGGCATGGACGGCATCGAGCTTATGAAAGAGGCGAAAAAGGTCGTCCCTTCGATGGATGCGGTCATCATCACGGCCCATGCCACAATCCAATCCGCCATCGATGCCATCAGGGAAGGAGCGTACGATTATATCGAGAAGCCTTTTTGCCCGGAAAAAGTGGAACACCTCATTCATAACCTTATGGAACATCAGGCATTGATCAAGGAAAATATTTATCTGCGACAGAAGATCAAGGACCGATTTCAGTTCGGAGGCATCATCGCTAAAAGCCCGAAGATGCTGAAGATCATCGAGCTCGTGAAGACCGTTGCGCCGACGAGCGCAACCGTGCTGATCACCGGAGAGACCGGCACGGGCAAGGAGGTTGTCGCCCGTGCGATCCACCACCAGAGCGGGCGCCGGAGCAAGCCGTTCATCGCCACAAGCTGTGCAGCTCTTCCCGAGAGCCTGCTGGAAAGCGAGCTTTTCGGGCATGAAAAAGGGTCCTTTACGGGCGCTGTGGGCCAAAAAAAAGGAAAGTTCGAGGCGGCGCATAAGGGCACCCTTTTTCTGGACGAGATCGGGGAAATCAACGCCAACACCCAGGTTCATCTCCTCCGTGCGCTCGAGGAAAAAAAGATCACCCGCGTCGGCGGCAATGAGGAGATCGCCGTGGATGTCCGGGTAATCGCTGCGACTAACAAGGACCTGAAAGCGCATGTGAAGGGCGGAAATTTCCGGGAAGACCTGTACTACCGGCTCAAAGTCGTGTCCATCGAGCTCCCCCCGCTCAAAAACCGCAAGGAGGATATTCTCCTGCTGGCCGACTTCTTCTTAAAAAAATATGCGACAGAGAACCACAAGGGACAGAGGGAACTCGCTCCCGAAGTCATTGAGTTTATGCTGAATTATTCCTGGCCGGGAAATGTCCGTGAACTGGAGAATATGATCGAACACGGGGTGATCCTCTCCATGGACAGATTCATTTCACTGGCTGAGCTTCCCCAAGATATCATCCATCCCTCTCCCTTGGAGGAGCGGACCATCGAGGCTGTCACAAAAAGCCACATACTCAATGTGTTAGAGGAAACGGAAGGAAATATCTCTCAGGCTGCTGAGATCCTGGGCGTTCAGCGGATGACGCTTTATAATAAGCTCAAAAAATACAATAAAAATGTCTAAAAATTAGACAGTTAAAGTCTAATTAATAGACAGCTCGTATTTTTTCCATTGTTTTTGCCGCATCTTTTTATTATTTTTTAACTCATTTAAAATCAAGTAGATATACCTCTAATTCGTATTTTTTTATGCCTGCATTTTCACTTTGGCACACGACTTGCTCTATGAGCTATCTGATGCGTTTCATAAAACTCAAACTCAGCAATCTCAGTTAAGCTGGGTCAGAACGAAAAAGAAAATGCAATCATAGGAGGCACAAAATGGATAAAGAGAAAATGTTGGTTGTCGAAGACGAAGACATCATGAGGGATGCTCTGGTGGATTACTTTTCCGGAGAGGGTCACGTTGTCGACACCGCTCAAGACGGCGACAAAGCATTGGAAAAATTTAACCTCAACAAGTACGACATCATGATCATCGATCTCAGGCTGCCCGGCCGCGACGGCCTCACGGTCCTGAAAGAGGTCAGAGAAAAAAATCCGAAGGCTAAAGTGATCATGATCACAGCCTACCCCTCGCTCGAGACAGAGACAGAGGCCCGACAGAATGGAGCCATCGACTATCTGACGAAACCCTTCGAGCTCAACTATCTGGAGACTCTGATCCGGCAGTCATTCGAAGTGGAAGTCGAGCCGACACCGGTCGAAGAACCTGTGGTGGAAGAGATCCTTCCCACACCGTGTATCTGGTCCCAAGCCGGCATCGCCAAACAGCGCGAATGCGACATGAACTACACATGCGAACGCGGATGCAAATTCCATGCGGCCATGATGAAACAAGAGAAATTCCGTAACGATGAGAGGATCAAGCCCTATCTCGAAAAGCTCCACTCCCTGCTGGGAAAAAGCCGCTGTAAATACACCATGAGCGGCGCTCTCTCGACCCGTTCCTGCACCAGGCTTTTCAACTGCGCTGGCTGCGAACTTGACCAGGCGATCCAGTACAGAACAGACCTCAAGCTCTCCGCCAAAAAGAAACCCAAAGCTGATGAGGCCGCCCGCGTGACGATCAAAGAAAAACCTGTTCGAACCGACCACTAATCCGCGCGCACGTATTCGCATAAACTCAACAGCCCGGTTTGAGCCAGCCCCTTTAAAGGGTTGGATCAAGCCGGGTTTTTTTTGACCCCTTTATTCCCACCAGGCTCTCGGAGGAGACTCCGATCTCGGAATGCGCCGTTCAATTCGGCTGGAGATTTCACATAGAAATTTAGGAATAAAGGCCATCGGCAGTAGTAAGTTTGTAAATTACAGAGCTCAATAGAAGCAAGCTTCGCTCTTTTTTAAAGTTGCTGCTCAGATCTTCTGTCAGCTAATCTCCATCACATTTTTCCTAACAAAATGCATAAATCTCTTGACAATGGCTGTATGTATCGCGATAATATCCAAACTATATAAATAATATAGATATTATAGTATTAATAGATTTTAAACCACGGAGGTTAAGATGAAGATTCACTTTTTGAAGTTATTCGTACTGGTCGTTGTTATCTCAACAGTGGCATTCGGCTGTGGCGGGAGTAAAGAGCAGAGTTCGACAGCAGAAACAGCTGATGAGAGCGGGGCTCCCAAAGCCGAAAATTCGAAAGAGATGTCTCCTTCCGAACTTGGGCAGGAAATCGCCGATCTATATGCAAAAGCGATGACCGAACTTACAGACATGTTGAAAGACAAACCTGCCGTCGATGAGGTCAAGACAAAAGTGGAGGACTTGAAGGAAGTCTATGTGAAAAAACTCGTTGAATATGGAAGAAAAAGAGAAGCGTTCGATGCACCTGGAAGGGCATCGGTCGATAGTCAGATCCGCATGAAGGCGAGTTCGATGTACAAACAGCCGGTTTGGACTTCCTACAATGATATTCAGCAACACTATTTTCAAGATAGAGATTTCCACAAAATTATCATGAGCTTCAACATCATCACCCAATACGCCAATTTCGATCTGCTAAAGAAGCAGGAGCCTGATGAAGCCATGCGCCTTGGAATTCAGTAAAACAATGAGAAGAAACACAATGAGAAAGATTACACTGGTTACCAGCCTAGCTCTAATCCTATTCTTCACAGGTGCTATTTCCTTCGGCGCGCCGGTTTCCGATGAGGAAACGAAGTATGCCGATGCCAAAAAGGTGCTGGAAAATTTAGCTGGCCTGTTAGAAACATTTGTAGAAAATATGGATAAAGCCGACAATCCCAAGAGCATCGCAAAAGCTCTGGATGGATTCGCTCTAGCTATGAAGGATTTGTTGCCGGAGATCAATGAGATACGTCAGAAATATCCTGAACTTGACAAAGAAGATACTCATCCAGAGGAATTAAAACCTTTGCTCCAGCGGATCGATAAAGATTTCCAGGCAATGATGAAGTCCTACGGCAAAGTGATGGAACATATCGAAGATCCTGCTGTTAGGGCGGCTGACGATAAATTTAAAGAGGTCATGGACGGCCTAAGTTAGACAGCTTTATCTAGAACCTACAAATGATTTCTCCGCTCAATACAGGTCTGTTCTACGGGAAGCCAAGAATCAGATTTTCCCCTTAAAGCAAGCTCATCATTTTTTCTTTAATACTATTCACTATATCAAAGGCCTTTATTCCGTTCGGCCACTCTTCGTATTACCTCATTTATTTTGGCATCAATCCCCTTCGATGAAAGCCATTCTAGAATTTTTTCAATTCCATTAGATAGGATTTTAAAATGGAGTGCTCCATCATCCCTCTGCTGGATCAATCCAATCAAAGATCATGCGACGCTTATATCATATCCAATATGATATCCTCAAAACGACTTATACCCAAAATGGCTGAACATTGTTGAAAGGAAACAGCTTAAAATTTCAGAGTGTTATTGCTGATTTTATTAGTATATCTGGGAGGCTTTAGAGGTTCACCCAAAGCAGATTCGAACTGCCTATCCACTGACCAGTAGTCAAACTATCCCACTAAGAAAAAAATGGGAAATTCAACAGTTTTACAGGGGAAAACATGGTAAATAGGGGTGGCGCTCCTGACGGGATTTGAACCCGTGTCGCCGCCTTGAAAGGGCGGTGTCTTCATGGTTGCTCATTTCCCTAATTGACAGAAAACATAGAAGATATAAGCAAGGTATCTTTCTCGATTTTTCTCGTGTAACGATTGTGTAACAGATTGGGAGCTTTTTTACCTCTTGTTTGAGATTCCACACAAAGGAGCTCTACTGCCCTTTTTCTCTCTTCTCTGCTTGAGTGAGTATAGCGCTCCGTGACCTTTACAGAGCTATGGCCCAAGAGATCTTTAACCTTGATTATATCAACGCCCTTCTCGATCAATCGACTCGCAAAAGTGTGCCGGAGGTCATGAAAAGGGATTGTAATTTTATCTGTGTATTCGCCTAAAATAATAACTATTCCAGTAGAAATTTATGGGCTCGCTTTAGGAGGAGAATAATGAAAATGAAATATTTTTATCTTTTTCTTTGTATCCTGGGCACTGTTCTTCCTTATTCTCAGTTTATTCCATTTATTTTTGATCATGGAGCAAATTTTAATATCTTTTTTCAGCAGCTATTTGCAAATCGTATCAGTGGATTCTTTGGATTGGATGTTATTGTTTCTGCTATAGTTATAATTGCTTTTATTCTGTCGGAGGGGAAAAGAAAGAAAATGCGTCACTTATGGTTACCGTTTATTTCCACATTTGTTGTTGGGGCCTCTCTAGGGCTACCATTATTTCTTTTTATGAGGGAGATTCGTTTAGAAAATCAATAAAAGGAAAATAGCATAACTCCTGGATACCATCATTCTTATCGAGCATATTTTCATTTCTAGAAAATCATAATACACAAATTATCTGACATTCCCTATATTAGAGAGCGGGTTATTCCACATTCATAAGTCAATGGGGAGCACCGACTATCTTTTATATTTATTAAAACTCTATTGAGATTTGTTCTCTAGCTTGGCTATCCTCTCTTGAAGTTCGGTAATCGTATCCTGCTGCTCCTGTACTACCTTGGTCAACACCGCCACCACATCCATAGGACTCATCCCTTTTCTATCTTTAGAGGCCACCAGCTCAGGAACATCCTCTGCAATGAAACCCAGATAATCTTCCTCTCTATCTATTTTATAGTTATATCTCACCGGATTAAGCTCTGATAAAGCGTCTCTTGCTTCGTGAATTGTTAGCTCATGGATGTTTTCCTTATACACCCGGCTTGAGGCATCTGTCCAGACCCCTGCGGCTGTACAGGAAGCTCCACTTGACATCAATAGGCTATTATCTGTATTGAGCTTCATTTTCCAAGCCGCGTCAATGGCGAATACCAAAGGGTGATTGGTCAATGTTCCTAAGGCCGCCATATTACTCCGGGAGGTTAAAACAGTTTTTGCTCCATCCTTGCGGTCAAGGAAAAAAGCCGCATTCTTCCCTGTCGTTTCAATCTCCAAATCAAATCCTGGAGCATCGGTTCCTATTCCCAGTTTGCCGTTGATGGCGACGACATCGCTGCTGAAATCTCCGAATATGAGAGGGGAACTTGTGTTGGAATTGTCAATATAGAGCTTGTTGGAACCGGTCTCGTTATACCCCACATTATGACCGATAAAGACATTACCGTTTCCGGATGTGTTATTGTATCCGGTAAAATATCCGATAAAGGTATTATTATCCGCGTCGTTGTTGTATCCGGCTGCACGACCCACAAAAGTCCCGTCCTGACCAGTATCGTTATAATATCCGGCAGAATGCCCGAGGAAGGTGTTAGAGTGTCCGGTCGTGTTTGTTTCTCCTGTGCTGCGGCCAAGGAATGTGTTATGGCTCGCTGTGGTGTTTAAGCCTGCCTGGTATCCCACAAAAGTGTTGTTGATCCCGGTCTCATTAGTCTCGCCTGATCTATATCCAATAAAAGTGTTTTGGATTCCTGTGGCGTTAGCGTATCCAGAAGAATATCCGACAAAGGTGTTGTTGTCTACAGCATTTCTGGATCCAGCCCTACCCCCAATATATACATTGTAGCTCCCTGAATCGCTTTGAGATCCAGCAGCATTTCCAATTATTGTGTTAGAGTCCCCGTTTAGATTTATTCCTGCACCACTGCCAATTGCAACATTTCCGTTTCCAGTGGATTTCCATCCGGCCATTTCGCCTACGAAAGTGTTGCCATCCCCAAGAGAATTTTCTCTTCCTGCATAGTACCCAATACAGGTATTCCCGGATCCATCGGAAACGTTACGTCCGGCGTCTTTTCCAAATAAGCTGTTCCAGTCGCCCCAGAAGAGGCTAAGACCAGCCTCCTCTCCATACCAGGTGTTGCCCCAAGCATCCCATTCTTGGATTCTGATTTTATCTTGAGTTCTGTAACCGCCGGTTTGTGAAACTTTAGTGTCGATATTCCCCTCTTTCGAATCAGGGATTATATCGCTTATGATTTTATCGATAACATCTTTGCTTACTCCGTTCGCCTTCAGCGTTTCAACAACATTATCAATAACTCTCATCAGCTTATCCTCCAATTTGATCATAAAGATTCTACCTTCCGACCACTCTGCTGTTCCATACGAATCCTTTGCCTGGACATACCAGACATACATGCCCTCACTATTCAATTGTTCATCCGATGATGGTGTCCAAGATAGGGCGCGCCCTTGGATCTCTTTACTTAATATGAGATTAGCTCGTACTGACATATCTTCATGTGATAGGACTTCATTGTTAAAAGCTTCAAATACCTCTACTTTGTACCTTTTGGCCCACTCTACAGCCGTCCAGCTGAATGTAGGGCAGCTCTCCCCCACCACTGCAATCCCGGCATCACGGCCTGGAGAAACTGCAATAAGTCCTTTTTCAGACGCGCTTGAACCTGAAAAGATAAATACCAATAATACAAAAGATAGAACTGTTTTTGATTTCATGATGCCCCTCCTAATGACAGCGGTGCCAATAACTTATAAAAATTCATTACCAAATGTCAATACACATATATATGCTTCAAAATCATATTTCATATTAGAGAGCAGCTTATCACCTGCTGAAAGGCTCATGGGGGGAACCGACTCCCCCCTTATTTGTCTAACGGTGAGACATAAAGGCGAAGGTTGAGGCTTTGCAGTGCGTGGCTCAAGCGGTCAATATCCGTATAGACCTCTCCATCCATGTCACAGATATGTAACAGATTTTGCTTATTCTCGCTTAATTTGGCTTAATGGTGCTTAAAGGAAAAAATGGGAAAATCAGTAGTTTTACAGGGGTAATTATGGAAATTCGGGGTGGCGCTCCTGACGGGATTTGAACCCGTGTCGCCGCCTTGAAAGGGCGGTGTCCTAGACCAGGCTAGACGACAGGAGCGCTTGGGGTGGTGAGCCGTGCTGGACTCGAACCAGCGACACCCGGCTTAAAAGGCCGGTGCTCTCCCTCTGAGCTAACGGCCCCTTCAAAGAAAAATAGTATTTATAAAGGAAATCGAGAAAAGAGTCAATATCTCTTGTTAGTTGAGATTTTCGAATTTGACGATGATCCATCTTCCCCTGTGATGGATCCCAGTAGCTTCATCTTGCAGGATGTATCTTCTGAGATAGATTCGATAGTTCTTCACTCCTGCTTCACCCTCTGTCTTGACATCCACCTGTTTTTTAAATACCTCGCCCGTGAAGTCCCTGATGGTCGGAAGTTCGCCTGTACCGAGAGAGAATATCGCGATCTCCTGCTCTCTGGCGGCATCAGCTTTGGCCTCGTTGTATGTTTTCTGCATCTCTTTGTGCTCGCTAAGTATCTCGTCGTACTTGACCTTCAATTCATCGGCTTTGGCCCTTGCCGCTCGCTTGGCGGCTCTTGTTCGGGCCCTTTCCTCTTCATACACCGCATTATCCCATTCATCCCGCGCATCCAGTGTGACTCCGACATGATCTTCCAACGTTTTTTTAGCGTCCATTTCCTCTGTGTTCATTTCGGGCAGCTTAAAGGGTTCGACCACCTCTTCAGTGACATTGATGATCTCCCAGGAATCTGCGGAAATATCGGTGGGTTCCAAAGCCATCGTTGAAAGTGTTGTGTTATCGTTCAAACTAAGGGCAGAAAAATACCTTTTTAATAACGCCTCTTCAGGGTGCGAAGAGCAGCTCCAAAAAAAGCACAAAACCAGAATGACCGCCAGTAAAGAAAGAGTTTTTTTATCCATTCTTCCTCCTTCTTGAGTGAGTTAGTGTTAATTTTCTAAATTTTACTTTTTTTTTCATGGAAAAAGCAAGTTTTAATCCATGGAATTCCTAAAAATATTGAGACTGCGGCGAATTCTTTACAAGCTTTATTGGTTTGGAGTCGATATATCAGAGAGAAATCTCAATGAATCTCGATGGTGGAATCTATAGAAAAAAAATTGATCTCGCTTCTTTTCTGTTCTTCGTACGCTGAAATCTCCGGAAAAAGGTCCCGGATAGCTTGACAGACGCGCAGAAAGGCCTTTTTTTAAGCGCTCGAATTGAGCGTAGGAGCGATGGACACGCGTGGGCGACTTTTTTTCAATTTCTTATTGACAAGTTTTATGATTCTCAATAGAATCTAATGTAATTATAAGGCATACTACGCTTTTCCTATAGTTACACTAAGATAGATTGATGCAGGAAGTTTTTTTTCTTTAGGGCAATTCTAAGGCTTACTATCGCTGTCTTGTAATTACAAAAACATAACGGAGTAGTGTCTTTATAGTGTATTTTTTTGCAACTATCATGATTCTTTTTAAATGGACACCCCCGCATCACTCTAAATCTATAAATATTTAAAAGGAGGATTCATGGAAATCCAGGAGAACGTCAAATTTGAGGGAGAGTTAGACAGTGCTTTTTTAGAGGAGATCAAGAAAAAATCCTTCAGCGATGAGATCAGCCGCTGTATTCAGTGTGGCACATGCAGCAGTTCCTGCCCGATGGCCGCATACATGGACTATCCCCCTCGAAAGATCATCCAGATGGTCAAACATGGCTTCAAGGATGAGGTTCTTTCGAGCTTCACTCCGTGGCTGTGTGCATCCTGTTACAACTGTCAGGTCCGCTGTCCCTCCAAAATCAAGATCACAGACATCATGTACACATTGAAGAGAAAAGCTATCGAGGCTAAAAGGTACCCGGCAAAATTTCCCGTCCCTGCGCTGGCTCAAGAGATGCACAAAATTATCGCCAAAAACGGCAGGAGCTCAGAGTTGTGGCTGGTATTGAATATGTATCTCCGGCTCAAAGACCCGATCGGCCCTTTGAGTTACACTTCCATAGGCCTGAACCTGATGAAAACAGGTCGGATGAGCTTAAAAAAGGAAAAGATTAAAAACCTGAAGCAATTTCGTTCCTTATTAAAATCCGTATCGGAGGGCCCCAAATGAGAGACTTTATCTACTACCCCGGATGTTCACTCAAAGTTGGAGGAAAACACTATGAAGAATCCCTGCTTCCTGTATTCAAAGAATTGGGGATGAACTTGGGGGAATTGGACGATTGGAACTGTTGCGGCGCCACCGCCTACTTCTCTGTGGATGAATTCATGGCGGCGGCCATCTGCGGACGGAATCTCTCGCTGGCCGAAAAGGAAGCAAAGAACGTCCTCGCACCATGCGCCGGCTGTTATCTCACAATGAAAAAATCCAATACATTCCTCAAAAGCGGACATGAGCAAGCCAAAAAGATCCTCGGTGACTTGAAAACCAACGACTGCGAATACAAAGGATCCATCGATGTTATCCATCCCCTGGAAGTCCTGGTGAAAGACATCGGTCTCGATAAAATCAAAGATCAAGTCAGCAAAAAACTCACAGGTCTCAAAGTCGCCTGTTACTACGGATGTCAGGTGGTCAGACCCTACACGGATCTGGACGATCCTGACTATCCCGTTATGATGGACCAGCTTATGGAAGCTATCGGTGCAGAGCCTGTGGATTACTCCGCAAAAACACGATGCTGCGGAGGTTCCCTGGGAGGAACATTGGCAGAAGTCGGAACAGGACTGAATTACATCCTGCTCAAAGAGGCCAGACGAAAGGGTGCGGATGTGATTGTCACACTCTGCCCGCTCTGTCAGTTCAACCTGGAACTCCTTCAGGACAAAATCGTTAAAAAATATAAAGAGGATGTCCGAACGCCTATTCTCTATTTTACCCAGCTCATGGGACTGGCTTTGGGCATTCCGAAAGAGGACCTCGGCTTCTCCCGGTCTGTCATCTCT
>JASFEP010000005.1:0-36655 GCA_050124775.1 Candidatus Aminicenantota bacterium | reverse complement strand
CGTTCAAAAACATGCTATGCAGGGACCGTTTCCCAAAGGGTTTGCGCGCGGAAGGGAATTTAAATCGAATGGGACCGTTCGGCTAACAGACTCTACAAAGAAAAATTCCTCCTCCGATTGTTCTTTTTCACTGTTTTGTCCCTTACACAATCAGGACCTTTATCAGTGTGGCAAGAATTCAAGGTGTCGTGGTCCGGGAGAGGTCTCCTCTCATCCGATCATCTTTGCCGATTCCCTATCGGAAGTTAAGTTTGTTTTTTATGTTTTTCCTGTGGTATAAGCTAGGAATAAAGGGTCTTCGCGACAGACTTCTCTAACGGTGAGAATGGTGGAAACAAAAATTAGCCGGATAAATCCCCTGATCGAGGCACTCAAATCTTCGCCAAACCGTGTGGGAAAGATCTATATCCAGAAAAGCACGGAAAGGAAAAGGGTGGCAGAGGTCGTCAAGCTGGCAAGGCTGGGGGGCATTCCTGTCGTATGGGTGCCCAAAAATCGTTTGGACCGGATGGACAGACATCACCAGGGAGTCGTGGCCCTTTCCTCTCCCAAAGCCTTCACGTCCGTGGAATCGATACTCTCCGGTTCTGATAATCCCTTCCTCCTTCTCCTCGATGGGGTCGAGGACCCGCAAAATTTGGGAGCTATTGTCCGGACAGCGGAGTGCGCTGGCGTGGACGGAATCGTCCTTCCTGAAAGACGGGCTGCAGGGCTGTCCCATGCCGTGTCATCCGTATCGGCAGGGGCTCTTGAACACACAAAGATAGCCAGGGTGAAGAATCTCGCGCGGTCGATGGAGGACCTCAAAACAAAAGGGCTCTGGTTCGTGGGCGCTGAGGGGAGCGGCTCTAGCTATTGGTTCGACTTTGATTATACGATGCCCTTGGGTTTGGTGTTGGGGGCTGAGGGAAAAGGGCTCCGGCCGCTGGTTAAAAAAAGATGCGACAAGATCCTTTCCATTCCTCTTATGGGAGAATTGAAGTCCCTCAACGTAGCTGCAGCTGCAGCCGTATTTATTTATGAGGTGGTCCGCCAGAGAAAAAAGTTTGAAGAGACATGAATAAATCTGGGTGGAGAGTAGTAGAAAGAAATGAAGGTCAAAACCATGCACGAAGACACTCTGCTCCAGAGAGAGGCGGTTTTTATGACGACAAAGGACAGGATAGAGCACAATAAAACTCTTTCTGAGTCGGACATTCTCAAGCTCGTCCAAAAAGGAGACAAAGAGGCCTATCAGGAGATCGTGGTCCGGCACATGCAGTCAGCTTATTACGTGGCCCTGGCTTTTGTGCACAACCATCAGGATGCACTCGACATCTCTCAAGATGCCTTTGTCAGGGCCTTCAGAAAAATAAAAAGATTCGATACGAACAGACCCTTTTTCCCGTGGTTCTACCGGATCTTGAAGAATCTCTGTATCGATCATTACAAACACCGGCGCCGCCTCAACGAGGTCCCCCTTGAAAACGTCCGAATCTTAAGGGTCGAGCATGAAGACAGGGAGATGAAAAAGGCGCTGTGGAAGGGGATAGATGCGCTCCCCCCTGAGCAGAAGGAGATCATTGTTCTCCGTTATTTCCAGCAGCTCTCCTACCAGGAGATTGCTGAAATATTGGGTAAACCCATCGGCACTGTTATGTCTTCGTTATATTACGCCAAAAAAAGGCTGAAAGGAATCGTCGGGAAGTACTTGGGATTTGAATGAAGAGAGGTATTTTGGGAGTTTGATATGGATCATCAAAAGATAAAAGAACTCATTTCTTCTTATCATGACGATCATCTGACCGAAGAACAGAAAAAAATGATCGAGGAGCATGTCCGGGAATGTGACGAATGCCGCCGAGAGTTGGAAGAAATGGGGAAATTCGAGGAGGTCATGCAAAAAATGGAACTGAAACAACCCCCAAAAGAGATGTGGCAGGTCTACGGGACCTCTGTCTATAACCGTTTGGAGAGAAGAATTGGGTGGATATTGTTGTCGATCGGTGCTATCATAATGCTCTTTTTCGGTGGATATAAAGCCGTCGAGGGGATCATCGAGGATCCGACCATCCCTTTGATCGTGAAGATCGGGATCCTGGCAGCCCTGGGTGGATTGGTGATTCTGCTCGTTTCCATCGGGAGAGAGAGGATATTTGTGAGACAGAGGGAACGGTACAAGGAGGTTGTCAAATGATGCTCGTCACTACAGATGAAATCCCGGGGAAGACCGTAAAAAAGGCCGTCGGCCTTGTCCGGGGAAATACCATCCGCGCCCGGCACATAGGCCGGGATATTTCAGCGACTTTACGGAATATTGTGGGAGGAGAGATCACAGACTATACCAAGATGATGGCTGAATCTCGGGAGCAGGCGATCGACCGGATGATCGAGGAAGCCGAGGGGTTAGGTGCCAACGCCATAATCGGGGTACGCTTCACAACCTCGATGATCATGCAGAGCGCCTCGGAAATTTTGGCTTATGGCACGGCCGTTATAGTCGAGTAAGTCGAAGCTTAAATACCATGCGTGTTTTGTCCTTATGTGTCCTAATCTTCATTCCTCTATTTCTATTCGGGCTGTCTATAACGGGGCCCGCTTTGGCCGAAGAGGAATCGGAGAAAGGAGTGTTCGATGTCTTTTTCATGGGGGAAAAAGTCGGCTATGAGGAATACATCTGGGAATCCAACGAACGCGAGTATCTTCTTACAGTCCGTGGACGGATGACCAAACCGATTCCCATGGTGATCGAAAAACTCACTATTCGCCTGGACAAAAGCTTTATTGCCAGCCAGTATTATTTCAAGGGGTCGGTGAGTGGAGTCGAACAGGAAGTCCTGAGCGTCATTGACGAAGGGCGTGTCGAGAATGTTATTTTGGTCGCAGGGCAGGAACAAAAGAACGAGGCCAAGGTCAGAAGAGATGTCCTGCTTTTACCGAATGCTGTATACTCTCCCTACGTCGTTCTGACAAAACGGTTCCCCTGCACTCTCCAAGAAAAAACAGAACTATCCGGTTATATCATTCCTCAGGTCGAGACCAATGTGACGGTCGAGCCCTCGGAATTCAATCCCTGCCATTTTATTCTTCTCATGACCGGTGCCGAGATCCACGTGGGAACAGACGAAGATGGGCATTTGAATTCCCTCGAGATCCCGCTGAAGAACCTCAGAGTTGTCCGCGCCTCGATGTAAACCTTTTTCCAGCTCTCTGCATGTCAATTCTTTGTATCCGTGCGGCTTTTTAATATCTTCCTTCGCCTGCCTTAAATCTTGTGTGCGAGGCATATTTCCATAATCCCCTTTGTGGACCAATCCAGTCTATGTCCTTTTCCCTTGACATTTATAGCAGAAGATGTAATTATACGCACACTGTTAATTTAAATAAATAAGTATGCGTAGAGAGGTATAATGAAAAAAATTGTTTTTGAAAAGGAGAGCCTCATAAAACAACTCGGCATATCCGAGGCGACACTTGATGAATGGGAACAGATAAAACTCTTGAAGCCAGACGGAGTGACAGATCATGAGCAGGCCTTTTATTCGAGACATACATTGGAGACAGGCCTATACATAAAGAATTTACTCGATCTCGGTTACGGAATGACAGATGTCCGACGAATAATCAAAAAGATCGGATTGCCCAATCGGGAGACAGCTTTAGATAAAAAGGCCCACGTACGGGAGTTTCTCACCGTGGGAGACCTCGCAGATCGTGTGGGTGTCAGTCCCCGTGCGATCAAACACTGGGAGGATATGGGAATCATCGAACCGGATATGAGGAGCGGAGGAGGATTCCGGCTGTATTCGGAGAATTATGTCTACATATGCCAGTTGATCCGGGATTTGCAACTCTTCGGGTATTCGCTCAAGGAGATCAAAGAAATCTCCGTCCATTTCCGAGATTTCCTTTCGATAAAGGGTCGTCTGCAAACATATTCTGTGGAAGAAACAGAAAAAAAATTGGATGAGATGTTGCGTAAGATCCAAATATTTTTCGATAAGATGGAGTTATACAAGGAAGGCTTGGAACGCTGGGAAGAGTTATTGAGGAAAAAGAAGAGAGAGATCGTGGGGCTGAAGGCGCAAAACACCAAACGATCTCATCCCAAGGAGAAAGGAAGATGAGTAAGATCATATTTATCGAACCCAAAGCCCCTAATCTGCATATCTATTCTCAGTTTGTGATGCCCCGTTTGGGTTCTTACATACTGGGTGCTTTGATGAGACAGAAGGGATGGGATGTGGATATCATCTTTGAAGAAATCCAGAAAATTGACTTTGATCAAATCAAAACGGCCGACCTGGTTGGGATATCGACGATCACGTCGACGGCTCCAAGAGCGTATTTGATCGCGGATAGGATCAGGGAGATGGGCATTCCTGTCATCCTCGGGGGCCCCCACGTCACATTTTTGATAGACGAAGCTTTGGAGCATGCGGATTTTGTCATAAGGGGAGAGGGCGAGCGACCGCTGACAGCATTTATCGAAGCTTGGGAAAAAGGCTTGGGATTTGACTCTGTTCCCAATCTATCTTACAAAAAAAACGGCAACACGGTCCACAATCCCGCAGACCAGTGTATGACCGAACTGGATGGAATCCCCTTCCCCGATTTATCCTCTTTATTCCTTACAAAGAAACACACAGCTGGGCATACGATAATACCTGTTCTGACTTCCAGGGGCTGTCCCTATGATTGCTCTTTCTGCTCGGTCACAGGCATGTTTGGAAGACAGTATCGATTCCGGTCAACACAAAATATTATCGAAGAATTACGCCTCTACAACAACAGGAGAAATTTTATCTTTTTCTATGATGACAATTTCGCTGCCCATCGAAAACGGACAAAAGCACTGTTGGAATCCATGATCGAGGAAAAATTCAAGTTCAAATGGTCGACTCAGGTCCGAGCGGATGTGGCCAAAGATGAAGAGCTCGTCCGCCTTATGAAACAATCGGGTTGTCACACTCTGTATATCGGCTTTGAATCTGTCAACCCCATGAGTCTGAAGGAGATGAAAAAAGATCAGACAGTCAAAGAGATGCAGAAAGCTATTCGACTGATCCAGCGCCATGGGATCAATATCCATGGCATGTTCGTTTATGGGTTCGATGAGGATGACTGGCAAACTGTTAAAAAAACAGTGAAGTTCGCCCGGAAGACAAAGCTGACATCCACACAATTCCTTATCCTCACGCCCCTGCCGGGATCGGATACTTTTAACAAATTGTCAACGGAGAAACGCATCATCTTTGATGATTGGGCGTTGTACGATGCCCATCATGTGGTATTCCGTCCGAAAAAACTCAGTCTTTCTATGTTGCAAAAGGCACAGATATTCAGCCACAGAAAGTTTTATTCCTGGATCGAGATGATGAAAAAAATATCCCGGTTCAAATGGATCGACGTGGGGTTGGCACATTACGCACGCCGGTTGAACCGGGCTTGGCGTAGGAAAAACCGGACATTTCTCAAAGTCCTGGAATTGTTGACTATCAAAAAACATGAAAAGATACGGATCGAGTACAGACAGAAAATCAGGATCGATGGTTGACAGGATAGGAGTGTTGACAATGATTCTGGCATATCTATAGAATAGACGGGTATCTTGAGTATTGTTCGTGCGTGAACCGATGGTCAAACACAAAGATTATTATCAACTTGAACGGAACATCCTCCGATTCAAGGAAAAAATAGATGCGCTTGTATCCAGCGAGGAGGACGGTGCAGAGGGCAACATCGAGGAATTCAGAAAGAAAATCGCGCAGGAATGGGCGAAGATCAGTCCTAAACTGATCCCTCTCCAAATCGTCCAAATCGCCCGTCATCCGCAGAGGCCCTACACCCTCGACTATCTGGAAGCTCTGACCGAAGACTTCATGGAGATCCACGGCGACCGTCGCTCGGGAGACGACCCGGCCATCGTTGCAGGATTGGGATTTTACAGAGGCCGTTCCGTCGCCTTCATCGGGCATCAGAAAGGGCGATCAACCCGGCAGAGGATCGCCCGCAACTTCGGGCAACCCAATCCAGAGGGGTATCGTAAAGCACTCCGCGTGATGAAATTGGCCGAGAAATTCGGCCTTCCGATCGTCACTCTCATCGATACGCCCGGTGCCTATCCTGGAATTCAGGCGGAAGAGCATGGACAGGCAGAAGCCATCGCTTTTAATCTGAGAGAGATCTCAAAATTGAGGGTTCCTGTCGTCAACATCGTGATCGGCGAAGGAGGAAGCGGTGGAGCCCTGGCCGTGGGAGTGGGTGACGCCATCCTGATGCTGGAAAACTCTTTCTACTCGGTCATCTCGCCGGAGGGATGCGCAGCGATACTCTGGAAGGACCAGGCTGCTGTGCCCCAGGCAGCGAAAAACCTCAAGTTTTTGGCTCAAGACCTTCTCGAGCTCGGAATCATCGATAAGATCATCCCCGAGCCCCCGGGAGGTGCTCACATCGATTGGGATACAACGTTCAAGAACGTGGATAAACAGCTGAGTGCTACGCTAAAAAGATTAGAGAAAATAGATGACGAAGAAAGGCGAGAACTCAGATACCAGAAATTCAGGAAGATAGGGATTTTTGCTGAAAAATGAGCACTAGAGCAAAAAAAAAGATCACGGCTATCAAGGGGACTCGAGATATCCTCCCTGCGGAGGCGAGAAAGTGGCAAACGGTTGAATCTGTTGCCAGGGAGATTTTCGAGCTGTACGGTTACCGAGAGATCCGCACGCCGGTGTTCGAACCCACCGAACTTTTTGAAAAAGGAACAGGAGAAACCTCGGATGTGGTCACTAAAGAGATGTATACCTTTCAGGATAAAGCGGGCCGGTCCCTTACGTTAAGGCCCGAGTATACACCTTCTGTCGTGCGTGCGATCATGGACCACAGCCTTCACCTTCAGTCCCCGCCTATGAGATATTACTTCTTTGGTCCGATGTTCCGCTATGACAAACCGCAAAAGGGCCGCTATCGCCAGTTCCATCAGATTGACATCGAAGTCTTCGGAGAAAAAGACGCCGCTATCGATGCTGAGATCGTAGAGATGGCGGATTTTCTCCTGAAAAGATTGAACGTCGCGGACACGGAGATTCTGGTCAATTCGGTGGGGTGTAAAGCCTGTCGTCCTTCCTATCATCATGAGTTGAAGGCCGCCGCGGAAGGCGTGAGGGAAGACCTTTGTGCCGACTGTCAGCGGAAGGCCGATCTCAATCCTCTGCGGATTTTCGACTGCAAAGAGGAGACATGTCGGGAACTTTCAAGAGCTTTTCCGAAGATCACGGATTATCTATGCTCTGAGTGTGAGGAACATTTCAAGAGATTCTGTGAAGACCTGGGATCATACGGGATCCCCTATCGGATCGAGCCTCGTCTGGTCCGTGGCCTCGATTATTACACCAAGACCACGTTCGAGATCATCTCATCCAAACTGGGAGCTCAAGATGCGATTCTGGGCGGTGGGCGCTACGATGACATGATGAAAGAATTCGGGGGGCCGGATATCTGCGGAACCGGGTTCGCGATGGGTTTAGAGCGGTTTCTATCGGTCGTCCCGTTCAAGGCGGCGAAAGAAACCTTTCTGTACATCGTATTTTTAGGCGATGCTGCGAAGAAAGCGGGGATGGCCCTGGCAAGACGATTGAGAAGAGACGGAATCGAATGCCTTATCGAATACAAGGACAGGAGTTTGAAGAATCAGTTGAGCCGTGCCAATAAACTGGGAGCATCCTGGGTGCTTATTATCGGTGAGGATGAAGTTAAAGCGAACAGGTATCAGCTCAAAAACATGAGAACGGGAAGCCAGCAGGAAGTTCGCGCAGAGGAGATCCTCGATCTTGTGCGAAAGCCCTCGCGTGCAGACTAAAACCAAAGAAGGGATCAACATGAAATCCTCAGGACAAAAACAATGGAGGCGAACCCATTATTGTGGAGAACTCCGCACCGAGCATGTCGGTGAAGAGGTGGTTCTGCTCGGTTGGGTCAACAGGCAAAGAGACATCGGAAACCTGGTATTTATCGACATCAGGGATAGAGAGGGGATCGCCCAAGTTGTTTTCTCTAGAGAGCACAAGCATCTTCTCGAAGCCGCCAGGAAGGTAAGGATGGAGGATGTCGCTGCAGTCAAGGGCATCGTGAGGGAAAGAGCGGAGAAAATGAAAAATCCCCATCTTGCGACAGGAGGAATCGAGGTCGAAGCCAAGGAATTCGAAGTCCTGCAGCCCTCGGAAGTTCCGCCTTTTATCGTTACAGACCCTCCACAGGCGCAAGAGGAGCTGCGTTTCAAGTACAGGTACATCGACCTTCGCAGACCTTCCATGCAGCGCAACTTAAAGCTCAGGCACCATGCAGCGCTCAGAGCTCGTAATTATATGAACGACCAGGGATTCTATGAGATCGAAACGCCTTTTCTCACCAAATCCACTCCCGAAGGAGCGAGGGATTATCTTGTGCCTAGCCGCGTATACAAAGGTCGCTTTTTTGCTATGCCTCAATCGCCCCAGATTTTCAAGCAGCTTTTGATGATCGCGGGCTTTGACCGGTACTTTCAAATCGTCCGCTGTTTTCGTGATGAAGATCTTCGTGCAGACCGCCAACCCGAGTTTACGCAGATCGATGTGGAAATGAGTTTTGTCGAGAGCACAGATGTATTTCGGGTGATCGAAGGGTTGATGGCCAAAATTTTCGAGCTTATCGGCATCGATGTCGAGATCCCGTTTCCTCATCTGACCTATGGGGAGAGCATGAGCCGATACGGAACGGATAAGCCCGACCTCCGTCTGAAGCTGGAGATCGTGGACCTTAAGGATGTGGGCTCTCAGATCGATTCGGAAATCATCAATAAGGCCCTTTCGGAAGGAGGGGAGTTGAAAGGATTGGTTCTCCCGGGGAGAGGAGATCTATCCCGGAGCCAGCTGGACAGGCTCAATGAAAAAGCCAAAGAGATCGGGGCCAAGGGAGTCATATGGATAAAAAAACCCGATGAATTCAAATCCTCGTTGAAGATCGACACGTCGGAACTCAAGCGTGTATGGGAATTTTGCGAAGCTGGAGATGGGGACCTCGTCCTCTTAGTTGCCGATCGAAGGGATGTGGCACTCCGTGTGTGTGGTGCGATCCGGCAGGATTTTGTCGCTCAGCAGGTCGAGGGGAAAGAGATGTATACATTCGCTTGGGTGACGGATTTTCCTCTCTTCGAGTGGAGTGAGGAAGAGGGGCGGCTCGTATCCATGCATCATCCCTTCACGTCTCCAGTCGAAGAAGATATCCCTTTTCTCGAAGAAGAGCCCCAAAGGGTGAGGGCCAAAGCCTACGATCTCGTTCTGAATGGTGTAGAGATCGGTGGCGGGTCGATCCGTATCAACGATCTGGATCTCCAGCGAGTTATTTTCAAGACTCTGGGATTGAGCGCGGATGAGGCGGAAGAAAAGTTCGGTTTTTTTCTGGAGGCTCTCCGCTACGGCGCGCCACAGCACGGAGGCATCGCCCTCGGCTTCGACCGGATCGTGATGCTCCTGGCCGGGGAAGAAACCATCCGTGATGTCATCCCTTTCCCCAAGACGACAAGTTCGCTGTGCCTCTTGACCAATTCTCCCTCCGAAGTCGATGACAAGCAGCTGGAAACGCTAGGCCTCAAAAAAATAAAGTCGTGATATTGTGGAAATAATTTCCCCCTCGTCGAGATCTCGGACAAAATGATCTCTGCCTAAGGAGTGAAAACATGAAACAAAGGAAAGGGTGGATAAACAGGGTGGGTGTTGTCTGTACCCTTGCCGCGATCCTAGCTGTGAGCAGCGTGGCACAGACCTTCGACGCGATAAAAAGCCAGGTTAGAGTGCACATACTGAAGAACGGAATGAAATTCATCGTTCTGGAGCGCCATCAGGCTCCTGTTGTTTCCTTCCACGTGTATGCCGATGTGGGGAGCGCCAATGAATCCTACGGGATCACAGGGATCTCTCATCTGTTGGAACACATGGCTTTCAAGGGAACCAAGCGTGTAGGGACGACCGATTATGAGGAAGAGGTCAAGGTCTTGGAAGAATTAGATGCCCTCTACGATAAGATCAAAGCCGAGCGGGCCAGGGTGAAACCGGATGAAGAAGCTCTCGAGCAGATGAAGGAAAAGTTTGAATCCCTGAGAATGAAGGCCAAGGAATACGTGGTAAACGGAGAGTTTGATGACATGTTCATGCGAGAAGGAGACCGAAGCCTCAATGCTTTCACCAGTGCGGATGCTACCCAATACGTCAACAGCCTGCCCTCGAATAAGCTGGAGTTCTGGATGGCCATGACCGCAGACAGGTTTCAGAATCCCGTTTTTCGGGAGTTTTTCAAGGAAAGAGACGTGGTCATCGAGGAGAGACGGCTCTCCTTGGAGACCCGGCCCATCGGCCGATTAGTGGAGGATTTTCTTTCCGCGGCTTTTAAGGCGCATCCGTACCAACACTCGGTCGTCGGACATATGTCGGACCTGGAAGCCATCACCCGCAGAGATGTGGAGGACTATTTTCGTAAATTCTATGGGCCCAGCAATCTGACAGTGGCCATTGTGGGCGATGTGGACACGGACGCAGTTTTTGAAATGGCGGACCTGTACTTCGGGAAGATCCCCAGTGAACTCAAGCCAGAACCTCTGAGGACCAAAGAACCTGAGCAGTGGGGAGAACGGCATGTTCAGGTCGTGGCTCAATCGCAGCCCATACTCATTATGGGATACCACAGGCCCGATGTTCGGCACGCCGACAGTTTCGCTCTGGATGCGCTCGCCAATATTTTGGGACAGGGCCGCTCATCCAGGTTGCATGAGTCCCTTGTCAAGGACAAAAAAGTCTGCATTCAGTGTGGCGTATTCAATGGCTTCCCGGGAGATAAATATCCCAACCTTGTGGCTTTTATCGCTGTCCCTTCCCAGGGACACACGTCCGAAGAGTGCCTCAAGCTCATCGATGAAGAGATCGCAAAGGTCAAAGCTGCCTCTATTACGGATGAAGAGTTGACCAAGTATCAACGCAGCAGCATAAAGGCGTTGCTCTCCCAAATGAAATCTAATGAGACCATGGCGCGATTGTTGACGTATGCGGATGTTGTCCTTGGTGGATGGCAGCGTCTGTTCGACCAGGTGGAGGAGATTCAGGCCGTCAGCATTGCGGATGTCAAACGTGTTGCGAACAGCTACCTCGTCGAAAAACATCGGACGATCGGAGAGATCGTCCCCAAGGGAAAGTGAGGCAAAGATGGACAAGAAAAGTTGTATACGGCAAAAAAGAAGAACAAATATGACACGATCTTTTTGGCGAATAGGCACATTCGTTCTTCTCTTAGCGATGTGTGTGCCCTCAGCTGTTGCCCAGAAGAGTCCCAAGGACACATTCGAGTTCCCGCCCTTGAATCCCATCGAGATGCCCACAATAGAAACAGTCAAATTGGCCAATGGGCTCAGAGTGTTCCTCGTCGAGGACCATGATTTCCCCACGATCGATATCCGTGCAGTCGTTCGCATAGGTTCCGTTTTTGAATCCGCCCAAAAGATCGGACTCGCGGGCATCGCTGGCACTGTTCTTCGTTCCGGGGGAACGAACTCGAGATCAGGAGATGAGATCGATAGAGAACTGGAATCTCTTGCCGCCACCATCGAGACCTACATCGGGCAAAATTCAGGGGGATTTATGGCTTCGATGCTCAAGGAGGATGTGGACCGTGTTCTATCCATCTTGACAGACATACTTGTGAATCCGGCTTTCCGAGAAGACAAGATAGATCTGGCGAAGATCCAGCGAAGATCGGGGATATCACGCCGGAATGACGAGGTCTCGGAAATCGCCCGCCGGGAATTCTGGAAGCTGATCTACGGCCCGACGAGCCCCTATGCGCGGCATGCAGAATATACGACCATCGATGCTATCTCCAGGGAAGATATCATCCGTTTTTATGAGAGGGGATTCTATCCGAATAACGCCATCATGACTGTATGGGGCGATTTTGTCATAGACGAGATGGTGGAAAAGCTGAAGGATACTCTCGGGACCTGGCACGAGGGGACTTCCGATATCCCCGCTCAACCCAAAGTGGATTATGAATACAAATACACCGTGAACCTTATTGACAAGCCGGATGTCAACCAGTCCAACATCAGCCTCGGGCACATCGGAGGGTTGATGAGCAATCCGGATTATCCCGCATTGAGCGTCATGAACAACATCCTGAGTTGGGAGCGCATGTTCAAAAAGATCAGGACGGATGAGGGCCTGGCGTACAGCGTATGGGGGACCTATGGCGCGAGCTTCCGCTATCCGGGGGTTTTCAGTTGTGCGGCCCAGACAAAATCAGAGTCGACCGTTTATGCCATCGAACTCATGCGCGAAGAGGTAAGACGGATAACGAGAGAAGAGGTCAGCGATGATGAACTGACCAGGGCCAAAGAGCGCTACCTGAATACCTATGTCTTCAATTTCGACAGTAAGGCTAAGATCGTCAACCGGTTGATGACATATTCCTACAATGATTATCCTTTGGACTTTATGGAGACTATAAAAACGGGGGTCGAAAAAGTGACCAAGGCGGATGTTCTGCGGGTGGCCAAAAAATATCTCCGGCCGGACAAGGTCCAGATCTTGGTTATCGGGAATAAAAAGGCCTTTGATAAGCCTCTTTCGAGTCTTGGGGAGGTGAATGTCATAGACATCACGATCCCCCCGGCTAAGGGCAAAAAGCAATAAAGGTTTTTTCGGCGAACGGCCTGTCTCATTCCCGCTCGAGACTAACAGATAAGGCAGCCACATCCACGATCTTTCAGACGGGCTCTCTGTTCTTGAGGGGTGTCTATGAAGGTCTTTTGTTCTTCTTCGCCTGTGGCTAAAGTCGCATCCAGAGGGCTTTGGTGCCGGTAGCCGCGCCGAATCATTTCATTGACCTGGGCCTCATGCCTCTCATAAAGAGCCTTCAATTTTCCCCTCCATCTTTGAGTTTCCGGGTGATTGGCGTAGCCTTTTTTACCTTCAGTCAGGATGGCCCATATTGCATGGAGCTCTCTGTGTTCACCCAAGAGGTGGTTTTTGCACAGGATTTCAGGAGGAAGATCCCATATTCTCATGTGTTTCGATCGCTCCTTTTCATCTCCTAGCCTCTACATGTTTCTATGACGCGTCATCCAGGACAACCGGGAGGTCTGGGTCAAATAGATGAACTCGGTTATCCTTGGGATCGAAAAAGAGGCCGATGGCTTTGATGTGCACCCTTTGCTCATGTGCATCCCGCAGGTAGTCGTAGAGAAGCGGATCGCCCTTCTTGTAAGGCTTAAAAGCAAAAATCCTGGGAAGTGCGGCCATGAATACGAGGATCGAAGCCCCGCCTTTTTTGGAATATTCCGTGAGCTCTTGGACATGTCTCTGCCCCCGTGTTGTAGGACAGTCTGGGTAGCTGGCGAACGTTCCAACTCTGAGAACCGCACTCTTCACTTCGACAAGGACCGCTTTTTTTTCACACACCAGTAGATAATCCAGAACGGAGGATCCCAGCCGCGGATTTCTTTTTTGGATGGCACAACCCTTGAGCCAGGGGATCCGCCCATTTTCCACCAGCCGTTCGAATGCCGCCATCTGGATCCGTGTGTCGATCAGAGCCCCTAATCCACTCTCTTCCAAGGCGAATAGCCTCCCATCTGTTTTTTCAGTCGATTGTGTCATGGTGCAAAATGCCTTACGCCCTCTGACCAGGAACTCCTCCAGCCGTCCTGTGTTGTTTATATGAAGAGGGTGTTGCTTTCCAGCGATTTTAGCGCTAACGACGAATCGGTTGAGCCGCTCGATGACCTGACACTCCCGGACATTTTCGACAGAGAGGATCGCGGTTGATCTGGGTCTTTTTTTGTCCTGTCCTGTTTTCGGCATGATGACTAAAACAAAGTCATTTAACGGCACAACCCGGGCTTTATGCGGGTTTTTTGAGTGGCCTCGCTTCGAAGATGAGGGCAGCCACAGTGCTAAGAAGAGTGAATACGAACATCATCCACAGGGCTGAGGTTGCCGTCTGGCCCAGAATTTGTTGGAAAATAAATTCCTCTCCCGAGGGGCCGAGAATCACTCTGAGAGCAGTATTGATCATGGCATAAAAAAGACCGATCAGTGCTCCTGCCAAACCTCCCATCCAAATCCGATGGGGAAGTTTTGCTCCCCCAGCCCAAAACGAGACAAGAATCGACGAAATAATGGGAATCCAGATCACCACCCACCACATCTCCCCGAATGTGGGGATGTGTCCTTTCCAATGAAAAAAACCCCAGTTGGCGAGGCCGAGTATCATGGTCGCTCCTATGGCGCACAAAGGAATATGCCAGAATCTTGGTTTTAATCGAGCGAAGATCTCCGTCCGCCTTTGGATGCGGCGTTGGATAGTGAGGGGAAGATTGTAGAAGAGGTCGAAAACGGCATGTTCGAGCAGCGCTCCTCTTTCCCCGAACACAGGAACGATGTGCACGGCACTCGTCGCCCAATGAGCGGCCATGAACCGGGCGAGTTCCGGGTATCGGTAGGCCATCTGAATGGGGAAAGCCAGGTATCCGATGTATTTGAAAAAGCTAAGGTAGAAGGCGATGTTGTAGTCTTTGAAATTCCTCTCCCGGAGCACAAGGAATGTCACATATAACCCTCTTGCCAGAGAGCCCGGGGAGATGGGGATGACCTGGAAGAGTCCTAAAATGAGGCCTGCGTGGACCATGGCCTCCTGCCAGGAGAGCTCCGGGTGCATCCTCACGTAGATGGTGGCGACGAGAATGGATACGATCTGAGTCACAGGTGCTGTGCACACATGGACAGCCAGGCTTTTCAGGTATTTCTGGATGAAGGGTTCTTTGAGTTGGGCATTGATGTGTGCGGCCTCTTCATCTGTCAGCATGCCCTTTTCTTTTCCCCGAACAACAGTTTCTCGGAGCCATTTTTCCCTGACCTCCGCTTTGAAGTAGAGTCGCAGAGGCCTGATGAAGATATTGTCCAATGATCGGATGAACGATCCTTTATCAGATAAAAAACGATGGACCTTTGCCGGAAGAATACTGAGCGGCAGATGAGCGTAGAATCTCAGGGGGGATCGGCTCAATTTTTGAACGCGATCGGCATCGACCCGGCCTGCCCTGTGCCACCGTATGAGAGTTTCCGCGATCCGGGCGCGCCCTACTCTCAGGGCATAGGGAAAGCTGCTGAAGAACCGGCCAAAGTGTTTTCTGTAGTCCTGGTGTCCCCAGATCTTTCTTAAAAATTTTCCCACAAACGGGACGAGTCCAAACAGATAAAAAACAAGAGTTAGAAGCCTGTTGTTCCTGAGTCGTGCGGCATGTGTGTCATCGATGTGATTGCGGACGCTCCAGCTCGTAATACTTCCATTCAGTATAGAGGCCCAGAGTTTTGGGCTGAGTAAAAGGCGGATGTGATGATGTGCGATGTCCGGTAGCGAGTCTCTGTAATCTCTTTCGTTTGCCTTGAGTTCTTCCAGAGTTTTGTCCATGTCTTCAAAATCTTCCGGATGACCTTTCACAAAACTCTCGAGTTTGTCCAGATTCCCCCGATCGAACTGAACCCAACTCCCCCGGCGGAACCCCTTGATGATCAACTTGAAGTCTGCCGGACACATGGGGAGAAAGGGAAGAAGCGCCAGGCCTGCCCGGAAATCCACAGCCACATGGCCTTCATCGGGGGAGGGATCGCTCTCCCGTCGTTTGAGAGCATTGGGCTGGCTCTTGCAGGTGTCCCATTCGTACTGGCGCGCCAGTTCTACGGCTCCCATCTCATGCATGAGCTCGACGAAGCGGACCATGAAGGTTTTTTTGGCTCTGTATTCTGGGGAGCCGACATTGTCCCCGGGGTCTCCCACCTTCCACCGGAAGCGGGCATCCAGGTCGTCGTCCACCTCGAAACGCCATAGGCGGCCGTCTATCCATTCGCTGAGCTCGCCACAACTACCGAGTGTGGGATCGATGAAAGTGGCGTGGGCATCAACGACGGTTCGCTCGGAGCCGAAGCGGATCTTCGCTCCGCGCCTGAGAAATTTCTGCCATATCACTCCAGCCCTAGCCGCAGAAGGATTCACCTGAAGAGAGAATGGACCCTGGAAGGCCAGGGCATAGATCGCATTCCGGAATACCCTTGCAAAACCTGAGGGGGGGATGAGGATCTTCATCGCATAATATCCCCCGGCTCGGATCTCTTCGATCCCGCTGTCCGAGGGCTCTTTTTCGAGGACCCTCACTCTATAGACCTGCCCCGCGTAGCCTCCCCCGATGAACTCCTCGACCTTAAGCTTCACTCGCCCCCATCCTTCGGGGACAACGCCCTTGATGTCATAAAAGAGTTCTGTGCCCTGTTCATAGCGATGCCGTCGGATGGGGCGGAGAATCTTCTGCTTTTCGAAGAGCTCCTCTAGGTCTCTTATGGTTTGAACTGAGTAATCCTCTGCCATGAGTTTGCCCTCAGCTGGGATACAGCCTCTCCCTCTCTTTTCTCCAAGGGTGTATTCTTCAGTGAGTCTTAGGGAAAGCTTATAACAGAGCCAAGATTTATTGTCAATCTATGTCGGAAGTAATTTGAAGTAGCCAATTAAGTATAATCTTGAAATTTTGTTCTTCGGGAGATAGGCTTATAGAGATGAAACTCATCCCGATCATCCAAGTCAGAGACCTGACAACGGTCTACGCATCTGGGAAGATCGAAGTCACTGCCATTAAGCATGTGGACCTCGCCGTAGAAAAAGGCGCATTTATCGGGGTCGCGGGATCCTCAGGCTCTGGAAAGTCTACGCTGATGAACCTTTTGGGAGGACTGGATTCTCCCACATCGGGAAGCATCGAATTTGAAGGAAAGCTGATCTCTCCGATGGATAAGGACGAGCTCGCCCGGTACAGAAGACATGATGTGGGTATGATCTTCCAGTCCTTTAATCTCATCCCATATTTTTCTGTAGTCGAGAATGTGGGCTTGCCACTTCTTTTTTCCGGGGTGGGGAAGAAAGGGCGTAAGGAACTGGCTTCGGTCCTTTTAGACAGGGTCGGACTTTCCCCTCGTGAAGGCCACCGGCCTTCCAAGCTGTCCGGTGGAGAGCAGCAGAGGGTGGCCATTGCGCGGGCGCTCATAAACTCTCCCAAAATACTCCTTGCAGATGAACCGACCGGAAACCCGGATAGCCAGACCTCGAACGAGATCGTCGCCCTTCGGCACGAATGAGAGAAGGGAAAACCGATGGAAGAGAAGACGAAATCGCAGGATCCGAATTTCCGGTCTTTTTGGGATGGGACCGGGGAATCTATGCCTGCATTTATCGATGCCCCTTCCACAAAATACTATTTTGAGTGTGAGCGGACTCTGTTCGAATCCTTTTTTTCCCGCCTTGAGGGAAAAAAGATCTTCAAAACAGATCTCTGGGATGAGGCTAAAAACACGCGGATTCTGAAATGGGCGGCCGACCAGGGTGCAGAGGTCTACGGACTCGATATTTCCTTTCCCGTTGTGAAGGACACCCAAGCGCTGTTTCGCGGGTCTTCGTCGAAGTGCGGTATCATCGTCTCAGACCTGCGTCAGATCGCTTATCGTGATGAATCCTTCGACTACATCTATAGCATGGGAACCATCGAGCATTTCAAGGAATACAGGCAGGCTCTGGAGGAGATCTACCGGGTGTTGAAAAAAGGCGGCAGGGCGATCATCGGAGTTCCGAACAGGTGGGACCCGTTCCTCAGGCCTGTGATGGTGACCTTCCTTTACTGGCTGAATCTGTATGGCTACGGCTATGAGAAATCCTTCAGCATGAGAGCTCTGGAGCGCATGGTGCGGGATGCGGGCTTCGAGATCCTTGCGCGCAGCGGGATCCTGTTCATGCCCGGCTCCCTCAGGATGCTGGACCTCTTCGTTCATGTGAAGTGGCCCCAAGCATCGTATTTTTTTACCCCTCTCATCCGCCCTTTTTCTTTCCTCTACAGGGCATTCCCTTCTTTGAGAAGGCATGGCTATCTTATTGCCAGCATCGTCCAAAAACCCCAATGAGCGATGGGTCTTAAAATATGTCATTCATGAGTGTTATGGAATCCGGGCCTGATTTTTTTTATCCAATTCGACATCGATTTCGACAAAAACACCAAGGAATCTGCTATCCTGGGTCCCCGGATCCAACCGGAAAGGATGGAAACCGTTGTGTTCCTGAATACGAATAGAATACAGGTACCCACTCCTCAAAGGGAATCCCACTGGGTCGGGCACAGATAGCGTTTGTTTCTGGCCCTCCTTAAGGCTGTGGGAGATGAGGTGTTTTTTCCTCCCAACACGTACCGCAGCTCTTCCTGGCATCGGACTCGACAGCTTCACTTGGATTTTGGATGCCCGTGTTTCGGTCTCCACCAAAATTTCAGTCGCCTCCTGTCCTTGAGTCCAGAAACCGTCCAGTTCTTGCCCGAAATTACTGGTGTCTTGGAAATAGAGTTTATAGGGTTTGTCCTTGAAAAGATGCGCCCGGTCGAGGTGAATATCGAAAAATGTGTATGCGACCAATAAAATAGATAAAAGAAAAACAGCCATAATGGGATTTCCGAGACCTCTCTGGGCGAAAAAAGCTTTGTTTTCTTTTTTGAGGAACAGGAAACAAAAGAGCAAAAGGGCGGACATCCAGAATATCAGCGGGGTCCACAGTATCTGATGGCTATTCACAAGGGAAGGGACCAGGATCCGGAAGTTGACGAAACTATTGCTGAGCGATGTCAACAGATTACTGTAGATCCCGCCGAGACTGTCTATGGCTGTGAGTTCTTCATGGTAGAGTTGCCTTGGATTCCTCACACAGATAAAGGCAATGCCCAAGCTCAAAAAGATAAGAATCCTCCAGACTGAGAGAGTGAAGCTTTTGTTTCCCCAGGTCAAAGCTGCTGCCACGAAGAAAGCCAAAATAAACACAACAGGTAAAAGCACTCTTCCCGGAGGGCAGTACCCCCCCCAATAATAGGCCGATGAGCAAAATCCCCAGTAGAGAAAGAACATCCCGAAAAAAGCGAGTGTTCGGCCTTTTTCACGTACGAATGAGAGAATGACTCCGGGCAAAAAAATCATGTAGATAGGAGAGTAAGGGAAGAGCCCTATCCTTTGGTCGAAAAAATAACTCAAGCCGCATCGGAAATACTCGCCGAATTTAAAATGGAAAATCTTCAAAGATAGACTGGAACCGGGAGGAAGGGAACCTTTATAGATCGAAGCGGGATAGATATTTCCGTAGAGAGTGTAGAGGTAGAAAAGAAATAGCCCCGAAGAGATGAAGAGAGGCGTTAAAAATAGGATGGTATTTTTTCCCCTCATCCGGTCGGATTTCCAAAAACGTATGAAGACGACCCCGAAAAGGCCCGCGGATAGGACAAGGTATTTGACTCCCAACCAGGGTAAAAGAGCGATGCCGAATCCGACCCAGAGCAAGGAAAACAGCGATGCTTGTTTTGAAAAAAGGGACCGATGCAGGATCAGGATCATTATCAGTGCTGCGGGGATCTCCGGATAGATCAGGTGGGAGTAAAAGAGTATGGGGGATGTCAGAGACAATAGGAACCAACAAATAAGCGCAGAGTTCTGGTTTTTTGTGAAGTCTCGCGCAATCAGGAAAAATGTCCAGCACAAAAAGGCTGTCATCAAACCCATAAAAACATGAACCGCTAAAATGAGAATCCGCTGTTGGAGGGCGGGATTGTGAGTGAGATTTGCAGCGATCCCACCAAGAATTTTCCCGGTGAAATAAGACGGGACAAGCAGCAGCGCAAGACCTGGAGTGTGTTTGGAATACTCGTATCCAAAACCTTTTTTCCCAGGACGGGCATGGGAGTCAAGTTCCCCTGGGTAAAATTGGAGATAATCCCTATCCTTGTAGTTGTTGAAGAGATTGATATCTCCATCAGAGACGAGGCTGTGTGTAATCAGAAGATAGTGAGGTTCATCCCCTGTTATCGGGTGGGCAGGAAACACCAGCCCCGAGGCATACAGGATGTATATAAGGATCGAGAGGGCCAACACAAGAAGGGATGTCTTATCGAATTGAGTTGCGCATAGCGGAAAGGCTTCCTCTTGAGGTGCTGACCCAGAGTCTTGTGTCGGTTTATTCTTCGATCGTTCATAAAAGGAATACTGCAGATACGCTGTTCCAAGAAGGGAAGCGACAAGCAGTACGCCCTGGATGTTTTTCAAGTAGACAAAATGTTCAAGGAAGGTCAGATAGAGAAAGAGGAGAGGCGTGAAGGTGACGATCAAGGATATGTTCAAGGGACTTTGCTCCTGTCGGATGCGACGGGCGAACAAACGTGCGCATAGGACAAGGACGGAGTAGAGGATACAACCTGCGAGGGCTACTATTCCCGCATACACTAGGAATAAGAGGAAAGAAGAAATTCCTTTCTCTGAAGCCAGGTCGTAGACGCAGCGATTGCCAACGTAAGATGCCAGCGCTCCTGCCTCCAGGAAAAAAAGGAAAAGAGATTGTTTCCGTAAAGTAATGGGACTTATCCTCGTGCTCTTTTTCTCGTTTTAGCACATCTCAACGAAGGAATAAACTTTAATCTCAAAAAAAATTAGTTTACAATGGTGAGTTCTTCGTCACCATGATAGCCAAAAAATACTCGATCGTTATCCCCGCTTATAACGAAGAGGCGGCGATCGCGGAGGCCGTAAAAAGGACACTCGAGAGCAATCCTGAAGCCGAATTGATCCTCGTGGATGATGGAAGTACGGATGGAACGTGGCCCATCATGGAGGAACTTTCGGATCGCAAAGACGTGAGTGTTTTCCGTCACGCGGAAAACAAAGGGAAGGCGTTTGCTCTTAAGACTGGATACAGTCGTGCATCCACAGATACGATCGTGACGATCGATGCCGATCTTACCTACCAGCCTGAAAGCATCCCTCGCCTGGTGAATGAATTCGAGCAGGGGTTTGATATGGTCATCGGAACGAGGTTCAAGAATGGATTCCCCAAAAATGCAAGCTTTCTCAAATCCCTTGCGAATGTCTCCGGTTCTTTACTTGCGAGCGCGATTTTGCGCAGGCGGATCACCGATCTCTCCAGCGGCCTCAGGGTCATCAACAAAAAGGTAGCCTTTTTGGATGTCAAGGCAACAAACTTGGAATACGAGGCAGAACTGACCTCAAGGGTGATCACGAACAGGATGAAGTACGCAGAGGTCCCCATCTCTGTGGAAAGAAGGGTGGGCAGCTCCAAACTCAAGTTCGTGCAGAACTGTTATCTCTTCATGAAGGCAGTGATCATCGGAAAATATTCATGAAAGGAGACAAGTCCATGATCCATATCGTGATAGGGGCGCTGGCGATGCTAGGTTTCACTCTCCTGGCGAGATATGTTCGCCGGAATGAACTGTCTATTTCCTGGTGGCAATGGGCAGTGACTATCCTTGCCTTTATGTATGCTGTTTTTGTGAGCGAAATGATTGTCAGTTTTTTCCAGGAGGGAGCAGAGAGGGCCGCTTTGGTGATGGGTGTTATCCTTGGGTTTGTGGGTGTCGTATGGGCCGTTCTACTCGCCCGATTCGTTTTCACTCGAAGATCAGGATGAGGGGTGAGGGACATGATGGATTGACTGGAGGGAGAGTTATTTCTATGAAAAATATTTCGATCGAGAGACGTGAATTTATCAAACGACTTGGTGCGGGTGCTGTCCTGGGTTTGAGCCATTCGATCCATCGAGTTGTCGCCAAAACTCCAGCCGGTATTGTGGTCGATTCCCCCGGAGATTACGGAGGATTCTTGGTGGAGAAAATCGCAGGAAAAAGTTTTCCCTATGAGTTTGATCCTCGTATCCTCAGACGGATGAGCGAAAAATCGACCACTTTCAGCCGGAATGTTTGGGATCCGGACCGGCAAGATCGGCCCGAAGCTAAGGAGGATCTTTCCCACATAAACTTAGTGGAGAAAAAAGGAAAAATGCCGAATCAGACACGGCTGGATTATGCTCTGATGGCGGCTTCTTGGCATACAGCTACTGTCCACGGACGCTCCTCTTACCGATGGGATATTCATCGCGGAATGGTCCAGGCCCTGGGGCTGCATAAGCTCGGCCCATGGGATCCGGTTGAACTGGATATGACATGGGAGGATGCCACTCTAGCCGTGAAGCATGCAGCCCTCTTTTATGGGGCATCTTTAGCGGGAGTTGCAGAGCTCAATCCTCTATGGTTGTATTCGGACCGATTTTCCCCAAAGAAAGAAGACAGGGGGCATGCGATTCCCGTCCTTTCAGAGGGGGATCGTTTTGATCAGACCGATGAGGCCCTCTACATCCCACAATCCATGGATCGTGTCGTGGCACTGGCATTCGAAGAGGATTTTTATGGGATCGCCAATTCCCCAGGCAGGTTGGCATCGGCCGCTGTGGGAAATGGCTATTCGCGCATGGCCTTTACAGCGTCGACACTGGCCGAGTTCATCCGCGGGCTCGGATATCGGGCGATTCCCGCAGGCAATGGAATCGGGCTGAGCATTCCCATGGCCATTGATGCGGGTTTGGGGGAGTTGGGTCGTCTGGGACTTTTGATAACACCCAAATACGGGCCTCGGATCCGTCTGGCCAAAGTCTTAACGGATATGCCCCTACGTCCTGATCCTCGCATAAGCTTCGGGGTCGGCGAATTCTGTGATACGTGTAAACTGTGTGCCGATGAATGTCCGAGCGGGGCCATTTCCGATGGTCCTCGGACCTGGAAAGGCAAATCTCCGTCCAACAATCCCGGGACTTTAAAATGGTACATCGAATCGGAGAAGTGCTACGATTTCAACGGATTCAGCTGTTCCAACTGCAAGCGGGTTTGCCCCTTTACCAAACCCAATAATTCGTGGTTGCACAGGGGCGTTCGTAAGGCCATCGAAGGACGGATCGGGCCTTTGAACACACTCATGGTGACCCTCGACCAGGCAAGTGGTTACGGCCGGCAGCTCCAAGACCGGGAATTCTGGGACATGGATGGGGGAAAAAGCATCACTGCCCGGGAATCGATGTAGCCGACAACAAAGAGGTCTCTTCGATCCAAAGGTGAAATCTTTTCTCGTCGCAGAACAAGCTGTGAGTGTCGGATTTCGAAAAAATGACCAAGAACACGGACCTGAAGATGGAAAGATCCATGAAGTTGGATCGACGGAGACACAGTTCTCGACGCATGGAGCGCTTACTGGCTGGGGTCGCATTGGGAGTCATTGTTGTCGCTTGGATCATCGGGTCTTTTCGGACCGAGGCAGACCTCCTCCCATATTTCGAGCAACTCCTTCCGGAGGCAAGCCGTTTCGAAGCTGTCGGATTCGGGATGTATGCAGCTTGGGACCGCCGGAACGGAGAGTCACTGTTGGGGTATGTGACGACTGGACAAGCACAGGGATACGGCGGCGAGATGGAAGTTGCGGTCGCCGTCTCTCCCGAAGGTGTGATCCTCGGATCGGTGATCGTCGAGCAGAAAGAAACGGCGGCCTTCCTCGGTAGAGTGGAGAGGAGCGGCCTCCTCCATTCCCTCAAAGGGAAGGCCTATTCCGAGCCGCTCGCTCTTGGAGAGGATGTGGATGGAGTTACAGGAGCCACCTATACCTGCCGGGCGATCACGAGTTCGGTGCGTAAAGCCGCACGAAAAGTCGCCGCAGGGGAGCTGGGATTCCCTCCGCCCCCCGAAGCATCCCCAAATGTCCAGTTCGGATTCCCCGAGGCTATCCTTATCGCTCTTTTTGGTTTGGGGGTCGTGGGAAGGCTTCGGCTTTTCAAATACAAAAAAGCGGCCCGCTGGATCTCCATGCTGGCTGGATTGATCGTGCTGGGGTTCGTATACAATATTCCCTTGACGATCGTCTGGATAAACCGTCTCCTCCTCGGATTCTGGCCCCCATGGCAAACACATCTCTATTGGTTCATCCTCATAGGTGGCATTCTTTTTATTTATACAATAGACAATAAAAATCCTTACTGTGAGTGGTTCTGCCCCTTTGGAGCTACCCAGGAATGTCTGAGTGTTCTGGGGGGAGCGAACCGGCGTGTCCCTCAGCGCGCCCATAACCTGCTCCGATGGAGCCAGAGACTCCTGGCATTGACGGCCATCGTTATCGCTCTGATCTTTCGAAACCCAGGGATCTCTAGCTATGAAGTCTTCGGTGTTTTTTTCCGGCTCATCGGATCGGATTTTTTGTTTGCTCTTTTAGGTGTTGTCCTCGTAACATCTCTCTTCGTCCGGAGACCGTGGTGCAGTTATCTTTGCCCCCTCAGGCCTGTGACTGACTTCATCCGATTGATGCGCGATTGGATCAGAGAGCTCTGGAACAAAGCGGGGACGTTATGGAATTGAACAAGATCCCCCATAAAATCTCCTACAGAAAGGTCAAGTACCCCAGGTTGGAGTTTGTGACCGGAATACTGCACATTATCCTCCCTAGGGGAGCGGATCCCGAGGCCGTGTATCGAAGGCATGAGAAATGGGTCAAGAAAAAATATGATTTTATCAAGGAGTGCAGGAGTGTTGGTGTTCCGAGAGGTTTCATCCAGAGGACAATGCAGGATTTTATGAAATCGGTCTGTGCCCATGCCGCAAAATCCGCGCAGGAACTGAACGTGAAGGTGAAAAAAATCGCCTTCCGCGAGATGAAGACAAAATGGGCGAGCTGCAATTCGAAAGGGAACATCTCCATCAACACCTTGATGATGAACATGCCAGAAGAATTGATCGATTATGTGGTATTTCATGAGGTCGCCCACCTCAAACAGATGCGGCACAACGCGAAGTTCTGGGCTATAGTAGCACAAAGATTTCCCCACTACAAAGCGCTCGAAAAAGAACTCTCTGTCTACTGGTTCAATATCGATTTCTGATCTTTGAGAGGGAAAATCCCGCCCACAGGTGATTCACATTCAATATGAGCGCCTTTTGGAGTGCCTCCACATGCCTGCTTCGAAAACGACAGAATGCCCGATATCTAGGTCATTTCCAAACCCACCTGGTGAATTGTTTTCCATTGGACATGGATCAAAGATATTCGTCTTTGTTGTCTTTTTGGAGACGGCCGACGATGTCTTTGACCTTCTGATCCAGGTCCTTGCGGCAGATGAGGAGGGCATCCGGCGTATCTACGACGATGAGGTCTTTGACTCCGACAAGAGCGGTCAGCTTTTCGCCGCTGTAGACTAGACAGTTCTCCGATTCGACAAGCAAACTCTCGGTCCTCAGGGCGTTTCCGTGCTGGTCTTTGGGCCAGATCTCGAACAGGGAGGACCATGCGCCTACATCCGACCAACCGAAATTACCTTCGCACATCAACACACCTCGGGCTTTCTCCATAAGGGCATAATCGATCGATGTGGAGGGGATGATTGCGAATATCGACGCGATCTGGGAGGAGTCTCTGTTTTTGAGAGCCATGAACATCTTTTCCCAGTAGTTATACCATTCGGGGGCATATCGATGGAGCTTGTGGGCAAAGGTTCTCGCCTTCCAGAGGAACATGCCCGAATTCCAGAAATAATTACCGGCCTCGAGGAAGCCTTTAGCTTGAGCGATATCGGGCTTTTCCTTGAATTCCTGGACAGCATAAAAGTCTTCGCCGCCGATCTTTTGGGAGCCCTCCCGATCAAACTGGATATAGCCGTATCCGGAGGAAGGATAGGTTGGCGGAATGCCGAACGTGATAAGGTCCTCTCGCTCGACAGCCGCTTGAGCACCGGATTCGAGTTTTTTTAGAAAAAGAGGAATGTCCCTAATGAGGTGGTCTGCAGGCAAAGCCGCCACAACCGCCTCAGGATTTTGAATAAGGACGTGAACTGTGGCCAAGATCAACGAGGGAGCCGTATTCCTTCCCTGAGGCTCGACGAGGACATTGGCATCTGGAATATCGGGAAAGATGTCCCTGATCGCTGCGGACTGCTCCCTGTTGGCGATGGTGTACACCCTGTCGAGGGGAATGAGAGGCGCCAGGCGTCCGACCGTTTCTTCGACCATGGTTTGTTCACTGATAATAGGAAGGAACTGTTTGGGATTCGCCTTTCGGCTCAAAGGCCAGAATCGTGTGCCGATCCCCCCTGCCATAATCACTGCATAGAGTTCCATGTTAGCCTCATGAATCCTCGAGCTTCGCGATGACAGTCTCGAGGGTCTGTTCCACCTCTTTCCGTATGGCCGCAAGATCCTCTTCGGTATCGGCCTCGAATCGGAGAACGAGGGCACCCTGGGTGTTGGATGCCCGCACGAGTGCCCATCCCGTGGGATATATGGCCCTGACCCCGTCGATATCGATGACCGGATATTTAGAGGAAAGAATGTTTTTCACTCCATCCACGATCTTGAACTTGACCTCATCTGAGGCATAGACCCTGATCTCGGGTGTGACATATGTCTTGGGCAGGTCTCCGAGCAGTTCGGAGAGCCTTTTTTTCGATCGGGAAAGGATCTCCAGCACACGTGCCGAAGAATAGATGGCATCATCGAACCCGAAAAACCGATCGGCGAAAAAGATGTGTCCGCTCATTTCTCCGGCCAGGAGCGCCTGTTCCTCTTTGATCTTTTTCTTCATCAGGGAATGGCCGGTTTTCCACATGATCGGACGTCCGCCCAACTTTTCGATCTCTTCATAAAGCAGCTTCGAAGCTTTGACCTCGGATATGACTGCAGCACCGGGATTTTTTGGGAGGATATCTCTTGCGAGGAGTACCATCAACATATCTCCCCAGATAATCTTTCCTTGGTCGTCGATGACCCCGATCCGGTCGCTGTCGCCGTCGTAAGCGATCCCCAGGTCCGCTCCTGTTTCCGTCACCGTCTTGATCAGGTCCTCGAGAGCCTCGGGTAAAGTCGGGTCCGGATGGTGATTGGGGAAGTTGCCGTCCATTTTGCAGTAGAGGGGGATAACCTCGCAACCGAGCTGTTCGAAGATCGGTACGGCCACCACTCCCCCTGTGCCGTTCCCTGCATCGACCACGACTTTTAGCTTTTTGGAGAGGGTGATGTTGTTCACCACCCAGTTGTGGTATTCAGGGCCGATGTTGAGCCGGGCCGTCTCTCCGGGGGGCGCCTGGATGAAATCCCCGCTCTTTATAAGGGTGTATATCTCCTGTATGGTGTCTCCGAAGAGGGTCTCCTTGCCGACCATCATTTTGAATCCATTGTATTCAGGCGGATTGTGCGAGCCGGTGATCATCACTCCGGCATCATTGGTCTTCGTGTACATGGTGAAATAAAGGAGGGGTGTCGGAATCGTCCCAAGATGCGTCACAGAACATCCTGTGGCGAGAAGCCCTCCGGCCAGGATTTCTGCGTATTGGGGGGTGCTGAGCCTGCAGTCTCCGCCGAGGGCGACATCCTTCTTGCCTTGATGCCGGAAGTATGTCCCGATCCCTCTCCCGAGAAGGTCGACCGTTTCCGGTGTCAGGTCTTTGCCGACTATCCCTCTGATATCGTATTCTCGAAATATTTCCTGCCTGAGTTTCATGTGTTCACTCCAAATCCATTAGGCGAAAAGAGCGATAATCTGGGGATGCGGACGTTTTCCCCGGCACCGCGATCTTTGGGCCTTTGGAATATTATCATGCCAATGAGCTCACTTAGACATGGATTCTTTGTTCTTTACGTAAGATTGCGAACATCGGTCAGGCTCTTGACCTTTTCTTGGATGACGGCCCACTTGTCTTGGGCTTCGAGTATGAGCTCTATAAACTCCCGGACGGCTCCTCCTCCGCCGGGGAAATCACTGATGAAATGGCAGTGTTGTTTCACGTATGGATGGGCATCGGCCACAGCGCCTGCCAAGCCCACGATTTTTAATACCTCGAGGTCTCCCAAGTCATCTCCGATAAAGGCCACTTCTTCAGGATCGAGGGAATGCTTATCCAGGATCTTTTCGAAAATGCTCATTTTATCCAGGATGCCCTGATGGAGTTCCATGATCTTGAGTTTTTGGGCCCGGATCTCGAGAGGTTTCGATGTTTTTCCCGTGATGATCCCTGTTTTGAGCCCGGCGAGATGGGCCAATAAAATCCCCAAACCATCCCGGACATTGTAGGATTTTATCTCTTCACCATCGGGAAGCACGAAGAGCTTTCCATCTGTCAAAGTTCCGTCCACATCCATGATGATCATCTTGATCTTTTTCGCACGTTCCCTGTTCTCCATCAGAACATCTCCGTTCTCCACAGGTCATGGAGGTGGATGAGTCCCTCCACTCCCCCATCCGTGTTGGTGACGACCAATGATGTGATCTTCCTTTCCTCCATGATATTGAGGGCTCTGGTCGCCAAGTCTTCTTTATCGATAGTGACCGGATGGGCCGTCATGCAATCTTTTGCCGATTTATCGAGGAAAGCCTGTCTGTACTTTTGGACCATGCGCCTTAGGTCTCCGTCGGTGATGATCCCCACGAGTCCCTTGGTTGTGTCGATGACGCATGTCATTCCCAATTTTTTAGCCGAGATCTCTGCGAGAACCTCTTTCATGGGCGTGTCGGGATTCACCGAGGGCACTTGCCTTCCTTTGTGCATTAAAGCTTTGATCTTCAGGAGTTTCTTTCCGGCTTGGCCTTTGGGATGGACAAAGGCGAAATCCTGTTCCGAAAATCCTTTTTTCCTCATCAGTGCGATCGCCAGGGCATCTCCTAGGGCCAGGGCTGCGGTTGAGCTGGCTGTGGGGATCATTCCGCTCGGTTCCGCTTCTTTTTCCACCCAGGCCTCGAGCACGATATCGCTGTATTGAGCGAGTTTTGAGCTCGGGTTTCCAGTGATGCAGATCAGCTTGACCCCGATCCTTTTGACAAAGCTCAGGAGGTCGATGATTTCTCTGGTGTCGCCACTATAGGAGATGATGATCAGAATATCCTGCTTGACGATCATCCCTAGATCTCCATGACCGGCCTCTGCGGGATGGATGAAAAGAGCTGGTGTGCCGCAACTTGAGAGCGTGGAAGCGATCTTCCTCCCGACGATCCCCGATTTTCCCATTCCCATGACGATGACACGGGAGCTGGCTTGGGAGAGGAGGTCGATGGCCCCAGCAAAATGATCATCCAAGCGGGAAGCGAGCCTCTTCACCGCATCGGCTTCGATCTCCAGGACATTTTTTCCGGTTTGGATGATATCTTCTTTTTTCATTTCGGTCCTACCCTTGATCCCTATCGTTGGCTGTGATGACATTTTTTATTCGGAGACAAAGAGCGAGAAGTTCCTTTAAATTATTGATATTAAATGAATTATAACTGTCAGAAAGGGCTTGAGGAGGGTTGTCGTGGATCTCGAGAAACAGTCCATCAGCACCCGCACTGATCCCCGCTTTGGCTAAAAGAGGAATGAATTCGGAATCGCCCCCTGAGCTTTCACCCTCTCCTCCTGGCTTTTGGACGCTGTGAGAGGCATCGATGACAACCGGGAATCCCCATTGTTTCATTGTGGGGATGGACCGGATGTCAACAACGAGAGTGTTGTATCCGAAGGTTGTCCCCCTTTCGGTCAGGATCAAATTTTCGTTGCCCCGACTGAGCGCTTTGTCGATAACATTTTTCATGTCGTGGGGGGCCATAAACTGTCCCTTTTTGATGTTGAGAGGTTTGCCCGTCTTGGCCGCGGCCACGATCAGGTCCGTTTGTCGGGACAGGAAGGCTGGGATCTGGATAACGTCGAGCACTTCCGCCGCTCGCGCGACCTGTATCGTCTCATGAATGTCGGAAAGGACAGGAATATTCAGCTCCTTTTTGATCTTCTGGAGGATCTCGAGCCCTTTTTCGAGGCCCGGCCCTCGATAGGATTTGATCGAAGAGCGGTTGGCCTTATCGTAAGATGCTTTGAAGATAAAGGGGATCTTCAGGTCTTCACACACGGATTGGATGCGATAGGCCAAACCCAACGCATGGCTCTCGGATTCGATGACACAGGGGCCTCCGATGAGGACAAGAGGGATTGATCCCCCGATCACGACCCGAGAATTGATCTCAATTGTTCTGGCAACGGTATTCATAACTGGCTCCAATAAATGCCTTGAAGAGGGGATGGGGCTGGAGGGGTTTGGATTTGAACTCGGGGTGGAACTGACACCCTAGGAACCACGGATGGTCTTTGATCTCGACCACTTCCACCAGGTCATGATCCGGATTTTTACCCGAGATCACCAGTCCGGCCTTCCTGAGAATTTCCTCATAAGCAGGATTGAACTCGTAGCGGTGGCGATGCCGTTCGTAGACCTGGCTTATCTGGTAAGCCTTTACGGCGGCGGTTCCGTTTTTTAAATTGCAGAGGTATTGCCCCAAGCGCATCGTCCCCCCGATGTCCTGGACGCCCTTCAGCTCTCTCCATTTGAAGAAGATCTTGTGAGGTGTTTTGCGGTCGAATTCCGTGCTGTTGGCATCCTCGAGTTTGGCGATGTTCCTGGCATATTCGATGGTCGCGCACTGCATCCCCAGACAGATTCCGAAATAAGGGATCGCGTTTACCCTGGCGTATGTGACGGCTCTGATCTTTCCCTCGATCCCTCTCACCCCAAAACCTCCGGGCACCAAGATCCCATCGGCACCGGCAAGAATGGCCTCAGTTTCGTTCGCTTCGAGGTCCTCGGCTTCGATCCATGAGATATTGACCTTAAGCTGGTGAGCTGTTCCCGCATGAGTGAGCGCTTCTTTCAAGCTCAGGTAGGAATCCTGGAGACCTGCATATTTTCCTACCAAGGCGATGTTGACCTCATCTTTGGGATGGGTCATGCGGTCGATCATTTTTTTCCATTGGGACAACTGTCTCCGTTTGCCGGGGAGAGCCAAACGGTCGAGGATTATGGTGTCGAGATTCTCACGGGCAAAGTGGAGGGGGATTTTATAAATATTGTCCACATCCTGGGCCGTGATCACGGCTTCGAGGGGGACGTTCGTAAACAGAGATATTTTGGCCTTCAGGTTCTTGCTCAACACCCTATCCGTCCGGCAGAGGATGATGTCGGGCTGGATACCGATGGCCCGCAGCTCTTTCACGCTGTGCTGGGTCGGCTTTGTCTTGAGCTCTCCGGAAGTCTTCATGTAGGGGACCAGAGTCAGATGAATGAAAAGTGAGTCATGGGAGCCCATCGACAGGCGCATCTGACGGGTGGCCTCCAGGAAGGGAAGCCCTTCGATGTCGCCCACCGTCCCCCCGATCTCGGAGATCACGATGTCGTTATCATTGGCTGCCGCCAGGAAGGCATTGATGATCTCATCGGTGACATGAGGGATCACTTGGACTGTTTTGCCCAGGAAGTGTCCCTTTCGTTCCTTCTTCAAGATGAGATCGTAAATGCGGCCGGCCGTCCAGTTGTGCGCTTGTGACGTTCGCGTGGACGTGAACCGTTCGTAGTGACCGAGGTCCAAGTCTGTCTCGGCTCCATCATCGGTGACGTAAACCTCTCCATGCTGGAAGGGATTCATGGTCCCCGGATCGACGTTCAAGTAAGGGTCGAACTTTTGGAGCGTGATCTTATAGCCATGACTTTCGAGGAGCATCCCGATCGAGGAGGCAGCGATGCCTTTTCCCAAGGCTGAGAGAACACCCCCTGTGACGAATATGAATTTAGTCATTTTGGTCCTTTGTCAATATTTTTTCCACCCTGATTATATCTTGTGGCGTGTCGACACTCAAGGAGGAAAATGGTGTGAGGACAACTTGGATTCTGTACCCGTTTTCCAGGATCCGGAGTTGTTCGAGCCGTTCGGACCGCTCGAGCCGCGAGGGGGGCCACTGACACATCTCGAGCAAAAAATCTCTTCGATAGGCGTAGATACCAATATGCTGATAGAAAAAATCCGCGGCTCGAAAGGGAAGGGGAGAGCGAGAGAAATAGAGCGCGTTTGTCTGATGATCTGTCACGACCTTGACGATGTTCGGGTCTTCGATCGAAGAGAGGTCATCCATTTTGATGGCAAGGGTGGCCACGGGTGCGCTCGCATCGCGGATCGCGGCCACGAGGGCATCGATCATTTCCGCCCGGACAAGAGGTTCATCCCCTTGGATATTAATGATATAGGGGGAGGAAAGGGATCGGGCGATCTCTGCGACCCTCTCTGTCCCCGACGCATGCTCGGGGGAGGTCATCCGGACATCGGCTCCGAATTCTTGACAGGTCTTAAAAATCCGCTCGTCGTCGGTCGCAATGATCAAGGTTTGGAGTTGAGTAGACTTTTGGGCCCGTTCGTAAACCCATTGGATCATGGGTTGTCCCAGGATCGGTGAGAGAGGTTTTCCAGGAAACCGCTGGGAGGCATAACGGACGGGAATGATACCAGTGGCGTCCTTCAAAGCTCGGATCCTGTCGCGATCGCGTCCTTGGTTTTATCTTCTTTTTGTGGGGTGGGGATGTCCTTGATCGGGGCGGGCATTTTATCCGTGGTTTGACAGGTCGCTTCCAGATAAGCTCCCTCTTCGACGATGAGCTTGGGTGTTGTGATCGTGCCGATCACTCGGCCATTGGTATGGACCTCCACTCTATCGGTGGCCTGGATGTTTCCCTTGATCTCACCATCGATCACCATGTATCCGATCTTGATGTCGGCATCCACGGTCCCGCTTTCTCCGATAACGAGCATCGACTCCGAGTCGATCTTTCCTTTGAAACGCCCGTCGATACGGAAAGACCCTTTGAAGCTCAGTTCGCCTTTGATCTCTGTCTCCTTATCGAAAAAGCCTGTGATTTTATCCTCCTCAAATTCTTTTTTTCGTTCTTTCATGCCTCGACTCCTTTGATTTTTTCATATATTCGATTGAGATCATCGAGAGTGTAGTAGAAAATTTTGAGAACGCCTTTATTTTGGTCGCCCGAGACCGTGACTTTTGTGCCCAATAGCTTGAGCAATTCTTCCTGAACGATAAGAAGGTCAGGGTCCATCGGGCGTTGAGGGGGCTTTTCGGGAGGCGATTGGAGTCTGCGCACCCATTTTTCGACCTCGCGGACAGAGAGACCGTCCCTGACGATTCGGTTCGCCATGGATCGTTGTTTCCCAGGATTATCGACGGGGATCAAGGCTCGGGCATGGCCCATGGAGAGCTTTCCGCCCGCGATCAGGTCTTGGATCTCATCGGGGAGTTTCAGAAGCCGGAGCGTATTGGCGACAGAGGCTCTGTCTTTCCCCACTTTTTGGGCCACTTCTTCCTGGGTTAAGCCAAAATCCTGGATCATTTTTTGGTAGGCGTTTGCGATCTCGATGGGATTCAGGTCCTCCCTCTGGAGGTTTTCGATCAACATTGCCTCATGTTGCTGGGCTTCGGTCAGGTTCCGAACGAGGACCGGGATCGTCTTGAGCCCGATCTTTTTAGCTGCACGCCAGCGGCGCTCGCCGACGATGATCGTATAGGTCTCCCCATCCGGGACTGCGACCAGAGGCTGGAGGATCCCCGTGTCCCGGATCGACTGGGCCAACTCCTCCAGCGTCTCCGGATCCCACTTCGTCCGGGGTTGAAGAGGATTGGCCTTCAACTGGTCAACGGAGATGTCCAGGAATCGTTCCTCTTTCAGGATACCATAATCTTCGGGCAAGAATGCTTTGAGGCCTTTTCCGAGTGCCTTTTTTGTCATCGTTTCAAGAACTCCTTGGCTAGATTCAAATAGGCTTGTGTCCCTTTCGATTTGACGTCATACAGGAGGACCGGTTTCCCGAAGCTTGGAGCTTCGGCCAACCTCACTGTCCGGGGGATAACCGTCTCAAAGACGATATCGTTCAGGGATTGGCGGATCTCTTCGGCCACCTGTTTGGACAGGTTCGTCCGGTCATCAGACATGGTCAGGACAATGCCCGCAATGGATAAGGAGGGATTCAGATGGGCCCGGACATCGTCCAGGGTCCGGAATAGATCTGGGATTCCTTCCATACAGAAGAATTCGGTTTGAATGGGTACCAAAATGGAATCGGCGGCGGTGAGGGCATTGATCGTGAGATAACTTAAAGAGGGTGGGCAGTCGATAAGTATGAAGTGAAAGAATGTCCTCACTTTGTTCAGGGCGGTCCGGAGCCGAGTATCTCGGTTGTTCTCGGCGAAGATCTCAGCCTCAAAGCCAGCCAGCTCCGGAGAACAGGGGCAGATGTACAGATTATTTAACTCTGTGGCCTGAACGAAATCCATCACATAGAGGCCATTCATGAGGGGGGGATAAATCCCCTGTCCTCGGCTCTTGGTCAATCCCAATCCTGCTGTGGCCATTCCTTGCGGATCGAAATCAATGAGCAGAACCCGCTTCTGATAGAAAGCGAGGGATGCGGCGAGGTTGATGGCTGTCGTTGTTTTTCCGACACCACCTTTTTGATTGGCAATGGCAATGATCGCGCTCATTTTGAGTCTGTTCCACGTGGAACACGTGGGGTCCTATTCGGAAATCTCGCCTTCAGAATACAGAATTTGGTGGGGAATATCAAGCGGGATCCTTCCTTCTCTGGATGGGTCCTTTTGTTTGCAATTTTACTGGGTGGGATCGTTGCATGTCCCCATTCAGGATGGCTCCGCGGCGGTCATGCTTGTTTGAGAACCGGTTTTTTATCTCGGGCCTGTTGTTTCCGTTGTCTCTGTTGGAGTTTAATTGCGATGTGGAGGTTTGTGATAGCGGCCGGAGTGAGACCGGGGATCTGTTTGGCCTCTCCGATCGTCCGGGGGTGGTGCGCTTCGAGCTTCTCCCTGATTTCCCTCGAAAGACCGGGGACACGCTGGAAATCCATTGTTGCAGGGATTTTTTCCCTCTCGATCTTGAGACTTCGTTCAATTTCTTTCGCCTGTTTGATCAGATAGCCTTCGTACTTGATCTCGGATTCGATGTGACGGACATCCTCCACGGTCAGATCCTCCTCCGGGGGAAGTTCCATTCGAACTTCATTGAAGTTGGCCCCCGGTTTTTTGAGGATGTCTTTCAGCCGGAGTGTTTTTTCCCCCTCTGCGGGCACGGCTTTGGAATCCAGGTTCATGAGAACCCTCTGGATTCGTTCCCGTTTCCGTTCGAAGGATCGGAAGGTCGTGTCGTCGATCAATCCGAGCTCTCTCCCATAGGGCATCAGGCGAACATCTGCGTTATCGATCCTCAATTGGAGCCGGTATTCGGCCCGAGAGGTGAAGAGACGGTAAGGCTCTTCGACACCTTTAGAAATGAGGTCGTCGATCAAAACAGCGATATAGGCCTCATCCCTACGGAGGATAAACGGAGATCGCCCTTTGATCTTCAGCGCGGCGTTGATCCCTGCCATCATTCCTTGAGCTGCGGCTTCTTCATAGCCAGAGGTCCCGTTGATCTGACCGGCCAGGTACAGGTTCGGGATGGAGCGTGTCTCCAAGGTGGGATGCAGTTGGGTGGGCAAAATGGCGTCGTATTCGATGCCGTATGCAGGCCTGAGGATCTCGGCCTCCGAAAGCCCGGGGATGCTGGCGAGGATTTTTTTTTGGACATCGAGGGAAAGGCTCGAAGAGAGACCGTTGACATAGACCTCGACAGTGTCGAGTCCTTCGAGCTCCAGGACGAACTGCTGGCGTTTGTGATAGGGGAATTTAACGACCTTGTCTTCGATCGAAGGGCAGTAGCGAGGTCCGATTCCGGTGATTTTTCCACTGTAGAGGGGCGATTGGTCGAGGTTCTGCCTGATGATTACGTGAGTGTTTGCGTTAGTATGGCCGATATAGCAGCATATTTTGTTCACCAGCTCCCTTTGTGTGCGAAAGGAAAAGGGGACAGGCTCCTCGTCTCCGGGCTGGGCCGTGAATCGGCTCCAGTCGATGGTCTCTTTATGAAGCCGCATCGGAGTCCCAGTTTTGAGTCGAAACCGCTTGAGTCCCAGGTCGCTGAGGCACTCGCTCAGCTCATGGGAGGCGGGTTCATCCGCGCGTCCTGCGGAGGTGTGTTGGAGCCCGATATGGATCGTTCCGTTGAGAAATGTCCCCGGGGTCACGATCACCGCCCGGGCTAGAAGGGTGCGGCCGTCCATCGTTTGTATGCCAGCGACCGATTTGTTTTTCAACAGGATTTTTGTGACGAGCCCCTCATGAAGAGTGAGGTTGGGGATCTTGCTGAGCCAGGCCGTCATAGTTTGCATATAGAGAGCTTTATCGGATTGGGCTCTGGGGGCTTGCACTGCGCCACCCCGGCTTCGGTTTAACAGACGAAAGTGGATTCCTGTTTCATCCGCCAGCCGTCCCATGATGCCGCCGAGCGCATCGATCTCCCTAACCAGATGCCCTTTGGCCAATCCTCCGATGGCCGGATTACAGGACATCTGGGCAATATTTTCGAGGTTGATGGTCACTAGGCATGTCGACAGATCCATTCGACTGGCCGCATGGGCAGCCTCGCAGCCGGCATGACCCGCCCCGACGACGACGACATCGAAGCGCTGCGATTCCTGTGTCATCCTTATTTCCCCACACAAAAGCGGCTGAAGATATCGTTCAAAATGTCGTCGGCCTGGATCTCTCCGATGAGCTCGCTCAAAGCGGGAAGAGACTGCCGGACTTCCGCAACGAGTACTTCTTCTGTGTCTCCGCTTAGGATGATCTTCGAGGCTTTCTCAAGGGACTCTCTGACATCCCGGAGCAAAAGCTTCTGACGGAGATGGAGGATGACCGTTTCATTTTTCTTCGAGTCTGGAATATAACGCGTGCAAAGAGTCTGCTCGAGCTCCTTGAGGTGTGTACGCTTCAGGGCAGAGATCTCGAGGACCGGGATATGAGGGGCGAGGGCTTT
>JASFEP010000004.1:0-40449 GCA_050124775.1 Candidatus Aminicenantota bacterium | reverse complement strand
TATGGCTTGGAGATTGTCGACCGGGTTTCGATCGAGATCCCCCCGAACGAATCCAACGTCAAATATCTGAAAACAAAAAAAGAAAAAATGGGCCACATCCTGGAAATGGTCTAGCCCGATGTGTTGGGATGGAGACTGCGGATAAAATCGCCAAAGATCGGGCGAAAACGATCCGAAGGCATCGCACTTCCGCTCTTAGAAAAATCAAGGACGCTAAAGACAAACACAAGAGGCTAAAAATCATAAAGCATCTTTTTGCGATCACGGATCCTTGGGCAAACGAAGTTCTGCTCGAAGCTCTCGCAGATTCCAATGAAGAGATCCGCAGCTCGATCATCCAAGAGTTGGGACGAAGAGCGGACCTGGATATGGAGATGGTCTGCCAGAAGCTCTATCATCCTCACTGGTATGTCAAGAGCTCAGCCTTAAAAATTTTGGCTTTACAAAAAAGTGAAAAGTCTCTGTTCCACATTCAGACGATGATCACAGACCCGAACGTCGAGGTCAGAAGGGGAATCGCCGACTGTCTAGGCGATATCGGAGGAGACAAAGCTCTGTCACTCCTCTTGAGTCTTGAAAAGGACGACAATCCCTTCGTCCAGACATGTGCGGAAGCGTCCATCCGGAAGATCTCCAAGATTCGTTTCACCTGACGCGAATCCCCCTAAAGCTATCGTTGCCACTCACGAAATGCTGTGCCGTCACGACCTTGCTATTCGGCACTCAGACACGATCCGTGTTCTCTCAGGATCCAATTCCGGATATCTAGGACCTGGTTTCGGCAGAGGCTTTGTGAGATTCGAGGACAAAGGTCACCGGACCATCGTTCACGATATGAACATCCATCATAGCGGCAAAAATGCCCGTTTCGACGGGCACTCCGAACTCTCGCAAACGATCCACAAAAGCACCAAAAAGCTTCTCGGCCCGTTCGGGACACTCGGCCTTGTCAAAGCTGGGCCGCCGACCCTTTTTCAAAGAACCCGCAAGAGTGAACTGGGAGATAGCCAGGACCTCTCCGGAAATGTCTCCCACAGAAAGGTTCATCTTGCCGGTTTCATCGGGGAAGATTCTCAATTCGAATATTTTTTTTGTTAAAAATCGGACGTCCTCCTCCACGTCACCCTTCTCGACACCCACTAGAAGGCAGAGGCCTTGCTGAATCCGGCCGACAACATCCTCCCCCACTAAAACAGAGGCTTCTTTAACTCTTTGCAAAACAACTTTCACGTTAGTCGGATTCCTTTATGATCTTTTCCTTGGAGAAGACACTTTGGAGAATCCGCAGATCCTCATGATTAAAAAACAACTGGAGCAAGACATAGACAAGTATCCCGATCGCTATCGCGGCCAGAAGGACACCGAGCTGTTCGATAAAAGGAAGACTCTCGGAATCGATGAGGTTGAGGAACATCCGGACAGCACCTCCCATGACGGCAGAAAAGAAAAGAGATTTGCCGGCAGATAAACAGGCGGCTTTTTTCTTTATGGGGCCGATCTTTCTCTGGAGAAGAATAAAAAGCAGAACAAAGTTCAGCACGGATGACAGCGATAATGCCAGAGCGATGCCACCCACACGGAGTGGTTTCATAAGAAGAAGGGAAAGGCCGATATAGCTAATCATCACAAAAAAGGCCACGACGACCGGTGTTTTCGTGTCTTTCAGGGAATAAAAAGCAGGAGCGAGGATCTTCGCCCCGGATATGAAGGGTAATCCAAAGGAAAAAAAGAGCAGGCAGGATGAGCTCATCGCTGTAGACAGCTCATCAAAAACCCCTCTCTGGTAAAGGACCTGGATGATCGGACGATTCAGGACGAGAAGGCCCGCGGCTGCCGGAAAGGTCACAAGAGAGATCAGTTTCAGTGAAAAAAGGAGGGTTTTTTTCATCCCATCCGTATCTTCGTGGGCAGCGAGTTCCGAAAAAGCAGGAAGGAGAGCGATGGCAAGGGCGATGGAAAACAGGCCGAGTGTAAGCTCCTGAACACGGGATGCATAATAGAGCGACGAGACGCTGCCCTCTTCCAGGACCGAAGCGATCATCCGACTGATCGCAAAATTGATCTGGGAGATACCCACACCGAAGATCCCGGGGATCATCAATTTGCCGACCTTGCGGATAGAGGGGTGAAGAAAATCCAGAGACGGTTTGAAGCGCATCCCGTGCTTCCAAAGAAAAGGGAGCTGAAAACAGAGCTGCAGGATTCCTCCGACCACAACACCAGCGGCGAAAACATACGCGGGCTCTTCGACTTTATTTGCAAAAAACAAAGCCATCGCGATAATGGCGATGTTGAAGAGGACCGGAGTGAACGCGGGGACAAAAAATTTCCGGAAAGAATTCAGTATCGCCATAGCCAATGCGGCGAGGCTGATCAAAAAGATGTACGGAAACATGATCCGCGTGAGGATAATGGTCAGTTCCCATTTTCCTTGAAAGTCTTTAAAACCGACAGCGATGATCTTGACCAGAAACGGGGCTAGGAGGATTCCGACGACCATCAAAAAAGCCATGATCAGCGTCAAGTTGAAGAAAAAGGCATTGGCGAAGCGCCACAGTTCCTCCCTCTTTTCCTTCTCTTTGATCTGTGTAAAAACAGGGATAAAGGCGGCCGTCATCGCCCCTTCCCCCGTTAGCCGCCTCAAAAGATTGGGAATGACGTAGGCGATGGTGAAGGCATCGGCGCTCCTGCTTGTCCCTAGGTAGAAGGCTTGCAACATATCGCGGATATAGCCCAATATTCGACTGAGTAGGGTCGGTGCCGATACAGCCAGAGCAGACCTCAGCAGTTTTTTATCCTGAATCTCCTGTCTCACCATCCCCCAAAGAATAACAAATCTATAGCTGAAAATCCAAACATCAATATTGAGCGTTGACAGAAAAGGGAAGATATCTTATTATACGGATTCCAAACAGGAGAAAGACATGGCTCATCACAAATCAGCGAAGCGCCAATGGAGACACAACCTGCGCAGGAATGCGATCAACAGGAGGAATAAATCCATCCTTCGCACGCAGATAAAAAAATTGAGAGCGGCGATTAAAAACAAAGACGGAGAATCTGCCAAAAGTCTTCTTCCGGAGACATTTTCTCTGATCGATAAATGCGTCAAAAAACGGACCATCCACGAAAACACGGGAAACCGGTACAAGTCGAGGTTGAGTCGTCAGGTAGATATGATCAGCCCCTCATCCTCTAAGTGATCTTTTCTTCAAAATCCAAAATGATCTGCGGAGGGACCGCTCCGTCGTTTGTGCCGAAAGAATTTGTCGCGCCGAGATTTACCTCTGGCCCAGGGAGGGGTGCCTCAAACGGCAGTACTCGAGAAGGAAGCCTTCTAGAAGGGTTTGAAGGGAAAGACCTGAGGTCTTGTAGGCCAGGTCAACCTTTTCCAATTCGTTCAATAAGATTGTCAATTCCCTTTGACTGACACTCTCGATCATGTCGAAGAACTGCCGGAACTTCGACGTATAAAAGGAACCGAATTTTTCCTTGATCTGCGGCTTGAGCTCTTTGAAGATCTCCTTCTTATCCTTTTTGTTCTCCCTCAACCAAAGCTTCGCCAGAAGGATGCTGCGAAAAAACCGTGCGATCGCTCCCAGGATGTATTCGGGGCGGGTGCCTTCGCTGAACAGATTGTCCATTACACGCAGACATTGTTCATAGTCCGCGTTCTCCAGGCTTTCGGTCATCTCCCATTCTGCATAGGTTTTGAACCAACCCGAAACCTCATTGACGTCATCCACTTCGATGACTTTTTTACCGATTGCATATGTATCGATCTTTTCGATCTCGTTGGACAGCCGACCGAGATCATTCCCGACGACCTCGACCATCCGTTTTTTCGCATCAGCTGTAGCAGCCCTTCCCAATTCTTCGAAGCGTTTATCTATCCAACCGAAAAGAGCGACTCCCCGCAGCGGCTTGATATCTTCCACATGAACGACCGAAGACGAGAGCGAGGCGAAAAATCTGACGAGCGGAGAGCTCCGCCTGATAATTCCGGTGAAAACGATCACAAGAATGGATCGGGACGAAGGCGATGAGAAGTACTCCTCGAGAAGTTTCTTCTCCATAGCTGTCAGGTTTTCCTCCCTTTTTCCGGCGAGGTCCACAAGGATCAGTCGTCTTGTAGAAAAAAGGAAGGGGGCGGTCCTTGCCGAATCCAAAACATCCCCCCAGGACTGATCCTTGAGGTTCAGTCTTTCCACACAAAAATCCTGATCGTCAGGCCCGATCAGTACAGATTTCAGCGTGTTTACGAACTGCCTTGCCAGGAATGTTTCCTCTCCGTAGAAAAAGTAGCATGCTTTGAGAGATCCTTCTTCAAAAGAATCCTTCAGCAGAAGTTTTTCGGCCAAATTAAAATCCCTCGAGAATTGTGCTGACGAGGCTCCGAGCGTACCTTTCTGCAACCACATCGATAGCCAGAGATTCCACGGATTCAAAGTCCGAACCTTCCGGCACGCCGTACTCATACTGGTAGACCAGGTTAGGATTGGAATAAATGACTTTTCTACTCACATTGTCGCGCAGTATGATCTTTGTCACGATGATGATGTTGTAGCGGTCGGCAGCGGATTCGCCAGAAAAAGCAATGGGTATCGCTCTGAATGATTGGATCTCGCCCATGAGCAGCGCATCCGCGGTCCCTTCCTCGACGACCTCTACCTTCCCCCTGGCTACGAGTTCATTGATCACACGCTGTGTCAGCTTCAAGTCGAGCTCATAGCGAGTGGTCATGTTCTTGAACATGGGGACATTGACAGTTTGGATGTGTTCGGGCAACGAGCTTCCCGTGCCGCTGAGGTGGTACCCGCACTGAAGAATCAAAAGGCATGGAACGCAAAGACAAACACACAGAACGGCCCCTTTGTATTTTTCGAGATTCGGCATGATCAAACCACGATATTCACTATTTTATTTTTTATATAGATGAATTTCCGTATGTCCTTTCCGTTCACAAGGTTCTGGATCCGTGTCAGACTGAGAGCCTTCTCTCTGACTTCATCCTCGGGGAGATCTCGAGGCACTTCAAATCTATCTCTGAGTTTTCCGTTCACCTGAACTACGATGGTCACAGTTTCCTCTTTGGCTAGATCAGGGTCGTAATCAGGCCAGGGATGCCTGGCTAGAAGCGTACGATGGCCTGTTATCTCCCATAATTCTTCACAAATATGGGGAGCAAAAGGAGATAGACAGATAATGAACTTCTCCACGGCCTCCCTATAAAGTGCCCTATGATCATCGCTCTCGCCCAGGATCTCACTCTCCTTCTTGATCATGTTGAATAATTCCATAAGGGAGCTTATGGCCGTATTCAGGCGCAGCCGCTTTTCGATATCTTCGCTGACCTTTTTTAAGGTCTGGTGCATCTTTATCTCAAGCCTGTGAGGAGGTTTTTGTTCCGTGTCTTTCTCCTGTGCTTCGAGACCTTCAGAAAAAACCTGGATGTTTTCCTGGAAGAAGGCCCATACCCGGTTCAAAAACCGGTAGCTTCCTTCGATCCCTTTGTCATTCCAGATAAACTCTTTCTCGGGTGGAGAAGCGAAGAGGATAAATAGCCTCAGGGCATCTGCCCCATATTGCTGAACAGTTTCGTCCGGATCGACCACATTCCCTTTAGATTTTGACATCTTGGCCCCATCTTTGGTGACCATGCCTTGGCCGAAATAAAAGGGAAAGGGTTCATCCACTGTGGTCAGCCCGAGATCCCTCAAAACCTTGCAAAAAAAGCGCGCATAGATCAGATGCATAATGGCGTGTTCCACGCCTCCGATGTAGACATCCACAGGCATCCAATAATCCGCGGCTGCGGGATCGAAGGGGAGGTCAGCTTTATTGGGCGAGCAGTATCTGAAGTAATACCAGGAGGAATCGACAAAAGTATCCATCGTGTCGGTCTCCCGCCTTGCCTTCCCCCCGCATTGGGGACATTCGGTCTGGATAAAACTCTCCATTTTTTCGAGAGGGGACCCCTCCACGCCTTTAAATTTGACATCTGAAGGAAGCTCGACCGGGAGATCCTTATAGGGCACACCTACTGTCCCGCAGGAGTCACAGTAGATAACAGGAATCGGTGTTCCCCAGTAACGCTGCCTTGAGATCCCCCAATCGCGAAGGCGATAAAGCGTGGTTTCCCGGCCAAATCCCTTTTTCTCGGCAAGCCTTACCATTTTTTCGCTCGCCTCTTCTGAGGATAGTCCCGAAAAATCTCCTGAATTTATGACAACCCCCTCCTCTTCAAAGGCTTCCTCCAATATTCTCGCTGGATCTCCTCCGAGAGGTGCGATCACTTCTAGAATAGGGAGTCCGTATTTTTTTGCAAAATCGAAATCTCTCTGGTCATGTCCGGGCACTGCCATGATGGCCCCAGTCCCGTATTCCATCAACACATAATTGGATATCCAGATGGGAATCTCCGCCCCGGTGTAAGGATTGATCGCTTTTTTTCCCGTGTCGATGCCTTCTTTGGCGACTTCGGTCGCGTCCTGCTTGAGGCGCTGCTCAGCAACGTTCTTCGCAATCCAACCGAGTAATTTCTCCTTGTCCGGCAAGTCGGAGATCAACTTCGGGGCTAAAGGGTGCTCGGGAGAGAGAGCCATGAACGTGGCTCCATAGATCGTGTCCACTCGGGTCGTGAAGACTTCGATCGATTCATCCATTCCCACAACAGGAAATTCTATCCGTCCGCCCGCACTCTTCCCGATCCAATTCTTCTGCATCACGAGTACATGCTCAGGCCATTGCTTGAGCAGGTCATGTCCCGAAAGAAGCTCATCTGAATACTCGGTGATCCTGAGAAACCATTGTTCCATCTCTTCCTGCTCGACGGTCGTGTCACAACGCCAGCACCCTTGGCCGACAACCTGCTCATTCGCCAGAACAGTTTGGCATTGGGGACAGTAGTTGACCCAGCTTTTTTTCCGGTAGGCTAAGCCCCGCTCAAAAAGTTTGAGGAAGATCCACTGATTCCACTTATAATACTCGGGCAGACAAGTTGTCACCTCCCTCGACCAGTCATAACTGTAACCCATCCGTTTCAGCTGTCGCTTCATGTGGGCGATATTCCCTAGGGTCCATTCACGCGGATGGACGCCTTCTTGAATGGCAGCATTTTCTGCGGGCATACCGAAGGCATCCCATCCGATGGGATGGATGACATTCAGTCCTTTCATGAATTTATGACGGGAAACCACATCCATGATGGTAAAATTCCGAACATGTCCCATGTGAATGCGGCCAGAGGGATAAGGATACATTTCCAGGCAATAGCATTTCGTTCTTTGAGAATTGTCGTCGGCTTTAAAGATGTCTTTTTCCTCCCAGACCTTCTGCCACTTCCTTTCGATCCGGTGGAAATCGTAGGTGTGTTTCATTTCGGACTCGATCTCTCTTTTTTTATTGTCCTTTGAATATTAGAGTTATGCCCTGAAATTGTCAAGTTTTGCTCAGCTCCGAAAAAATATCCCAATACTACGAAGGAAAACATGAAAGTGGCCTGAACAGCGGGTCAAAAACCCACTTTGTCAGACGCGACTCCCAAACAGTCTGCACAGGCAAAAAACACCCACCGCAACGACGTGACTTATCCGCTCAGCCCTGCTTGCGCTTCTTTCAACCATACTGTATGAGCACTCGAACACACACATTGATCTCAACCATCACAATGTCAGGGATAATTGAGGCTGAAAAAAATGTTTTCTCTTCCATCGGGGAGTGATAAAATGAGGCGCACCCATGAAATTTTTCTTTGTCCTTGACTCTCGCAAAAAATTCAAATTCTTTTCCTCAGAGCCCATTCAAAACATCCAAGTCAAGTTCACACGCTTGGAAGAACTCTGGATAGAAGCCAAAAGGCGGCTCATGCTTCTCCCCAAGCGGATCCTCGCTCAAGAACAGGCGTTTGCCAGAGTTCTCAAACTCAGCGATAGCATGGAAATTCTCCATTCCGGACGACTGGATGAGAAGCGCCTCAAGATCAAATTCTTCTTATTCCTCCAAAAACAGAGGACAAAGCACATCCTTTTCCTTGTGGGCGAGACGATCCTCCTCCCTGTGAGCGGGTTGATGGCCCTCATCCCAGGGCCCAATGTTTTTTTTGGCGTCCTCGCCTTAATCATGTACACACATTGGCAGGCGTTGAGAGGTATCAACGCAATCAGGCAAAAAAAACATCTGTTCGTCACCTCTCAAACTCTCAATGATTGGGAGAGAGCCCTTTCGTCTCGGGAGGAAAAAAACTTGTCGGCGATCCTGAAAAAGATCGAAGGCACCTACGACTTGAAGGACCTCGATAAGATCCTGTCCCGGTAAAATATTCCGTAAGTTTAATCTTCACTATTCCACACAATGCCCTCTTTTGAGGGGGACCTCCGCAGACTGCAGTAAAATAATCATTTCCGAAACCGTGACGGCAAGGGATCATCTCGCATTATCGAGCTTTCACGATTGAGTGGCGAAGAAAATCGTGAGATGGGCCGAGCGGGCTGGCACATCTCCGCAGAGGAGATTTGAGCTAAGCCTCCACGTCTCAGCCAAATCCCTCCGCTGGGGAAACTGAGCGCGTTTTCGAAATCATCGATTGGAACAACCGGATTTTCACCGGCTATAGTTTTGGAAATGAAGACTTCAGTGAATATTGAATTGACAAATGCCGTTGATTATTTTATCTAATAAGTACGATGTCTCTCACACTGAATCAATTTCTGTTCTTGGTGATCACTATTGCAGTGGTGGTTGTTGCCACCTACCTGGTTATGCTCATGATACAACTGAAAAAAACAGCCAAAGAGGGGGAGACGTCGCTCATCGAACTCAACGCGCTAGTCAAGCGCTTGCAGGACACCACCGAGAAGTTAAACGGGAGAATGGACGATGTGGATGATATCGTCAAGGCCACAAAAAAGACGGCTATGGGATTCGCCGAGGCTTCAACCTTTGTGGTGGCCAAGATCATCCGGCCGACGTCCAGATATTGGCCGTTTCTCTTTCCATTGATGCGACTTGGCTTGCGACTTATGAAAAGAAAAAAAAAGGAGGCTAAAAATGGCAGATAGGGATTCTGGCATCGTTGACATCACTATATCTTTCCTTTTGGGGACAGCTACAGGTTTTATCCTAGGGATCCTCTTCGCACCGGCTAGTGGCGAAGAGACACGAAAAAAGATCCAAGAGTCCGCTGTAAAAACCGGCGAAAAAGCCAAAGAGAGCTACGATAGAATCGCAAAAGAGGCTGAAAAAGGAATCAAGGTCGTCAAAGAAAAAACACACGAAGGCATCGATTCCATAAAAGACTTCGTCGAGAAAAAAAAGCAAGAGATTTCAAAAAAAGCCGCTGAAGTCCCCCCTGTAGAGGAAGAAAAAAAGTAAGCTAACCTCTTCCAAAACCCGTTCGTTTTTTTTAATCACACTCTATCTGTAAATCAGGTAAGGAGATTTGTTCATGCCGACCGCCAAGATAAAAAAAGTCGTCGCCCGCGAGATCCTGGATTCTCGAGGAAATCCTACCATCAGCACTCAAGTCATCCTGGAATCGGATGTTATTGGTAAGGCTTCAGTCCCATCGGGCGCATCTACGGGTGCCCACGAGGCTCTGGAGTTAAGAGATGGCGATTCCGCCCGATACCTGGGAAGAGGTGTGCAAAAGGCCGTTTCCAACGTTAAAGATATTATCGCACCCAGAATTGTGGGCTTATCTGCTGAAGCTCAGGAGGAGATCGACGAAATCATGATCGCACTCGACGGGACTCCTTCAAAAGAAAATTTGGGAGCGAATGCGATCCTATCGGTCTCGATGGCGATCGCTGACGCTTCGGCCCGGATGCAGGGAAAACCACTTTATGCCTATCTAGGACAGAGGGAAAGATTTCTTTTGCCCACTCCTATGATCAACATCCTCAATGGAGGGTCCCACGCGGACAACAACATGGACATCCAGGAATTCATGATCGTTCCAGCAGGAGCCCCTACCTTTACAGAGGCGATAAGGATCTCCGCTGAAGTCTTCCACAACCTCAAAAAAAACCTGAAAAAAAGGGGATTGAACACAGCTGTCGGGGACGAAGGAGGATTCGCTCCCAACTTGAGATCCAACGAAGAAGCCCTGGACCTGATCATGGCCAGCATTCAGGATGCGGGATACGCTCCCGGCAAGGAAATCTTCTTGGCCCTTGATGTCGCCGCTTCAGAGTTTTTCGAGGATAACGCCTACATCTTTAAAAAATCCGACGGGTCCAAAAAGACCACAGAAGAGATGATCGCCTTTTATGCGGACCTCATCGAAAAATACCCGATCGTTTCTATCGAAGACGGTTTCGATGAGGATGATTGGGATAGCTGGAAAGCCATGACAGATGCCTTCGGCGATCAGATCCAGTTGGTCGGGGATGATTTATTCGTCACCAATCTAGAGAGGTTCCAGAGAGGCGTGGAACAGGGGATTACAAACTCCATCCTCATAAAGCTCAACCAGATCGGAACTCTCACGGAAACCATTCAGACTGTTAGGTTTGCACAAGACAATGGGTACACGACCGTCATCTCACACAGGTCGGGCGAAACGGAAGATACCTTTATCGCTGACCTGAGTGTCGGGTTGGAGGCGGGACAGATCAAGACCGGATCCTTGAGCCGCAGCGAAAGGGTCGCCAAGTACAACCGCCTGCTTGATATCGAAGAAGAATTAGGTGACAGGGGACACTATGCAGGGAAAAGGGTCTTCACAAAGCTGAAGACCTGACCCGGGATACGAGCGTTTCGAAGGGATGAAGACCTGTGGGGAATCCTTTTCTTTCCTCTCAGCACACAGGCCGGGCTCCGATCTCCTCCGACAGCAAACAGGGCGAATTCATCCCATTAAGGCAGCGAAATGACAAAAGAAAGAAAAAAAAGCTTCCAGACTCACTCCGGCATCGACATAAAAGGTGTCTACAATGAGGATGACCTGAGCTCATTTGAATCCCAGCGCGACTTGGGTCTGCCCGGTGAGTACCCTTTTATCCGGGGAGTTTATCCCACGATGTACCGCTCGAAATTCTGGACGATGCGCCAGTACGCAGGATTCGGAATGGCTGAAGATTCCAACGAACGGTATCGTTTTCTTCTTTCCAAGGGACAGACGGGATTGAGCGTTGCTTTCGACCTGCCCACTCAACTGGGTTTGGACTCGGACCATCCCCAAGCCTTGGGTGAGGTCGGCAAGGTCGGCGTGGCCATCGACACACTCGAAGATATGGACGCACTTTTTGCAGACATTCCCCTGGAAAAAGTGTCGGTGTCCATGACGATCAACGCAACGGCCGCCATATTGCTGGCTATGTATCTCGTTCTGGCAGAGCAGAGAGGAATCCCTTGGGAAAAGCTTTCCGGAACCATCCAGAATGACCTTCTCAAAGAATACATCGCCCGCGGGACTTATATATTCCCTCCTCGACCATCCATGAAAATCGTTGTGGATATCATCTCTTTCTGTCAAGAGAAAGTCCCCCAGTGGAACACTATGAGCATCAGCGGCTACCACATAAGGGAAGCAGGAGCAACAGCCGTTCAGGAGTTGGCTTTCACCCTGGCCGATGCGATCGCCTACGTCGAGGCAGCTATCGGGAGCGGGCTGGATGTGGATGCGTTCGCTCCCCGTCTATCCTTTTTTCTCGCCTCCCACAACAATGTTTTTGAGGAGATCGCCAAATTCAGGGCGGCCAGGCGCCTGTGGGCAAGGATCATGAGGGAAAAATTCCAGGCAAAAAATCCGCAGTCGTGGAAATTCAGGTTTCACACACAGACGAGCGGAGTGACTCTTGCCGCTCAGCAGCCTGAGAACAATGTGGTCAGAGTCACGCTCCAGGCTCTTTCAGCCGTTTTGGGTGGCACACAGTCCCTTCACACGAACTCGAGAGACGAGGCCTTGGCTCTTCCGAGCCAAGAATCCGCCCAGCTCGCTCTGCGAACGCAGCAAATTATCGCTCACGAAACCGGTCTGCCGGACACGGCAGATCCTCTCGGAGGGTCTTTTTTCGTGGAAAGCCTGACCAGCGCTATCGAAGAAAAAGTCTTGGCGTATCTGAAAAAGATCGAAGATCTGGGCGGCATGCTCAAAGCTATCGAGACAGGATTCATCCAAAAAGAGGTCCAGGACAGCGCCTATGGCTATCAAAAGCTGGTGGAATCCGGGGAGCAGATCATCGTGGGGCTCAATGCATTTGCCAGTGAACAGGATGCGGTTCGCTTCGAAATTTACCAGCCTCCGGAAGAACTGGAGAAGAACCAAATCGCAAAACTCCGGACAGTTAAGGAAAGGAGAGACGGAGATCTGGTGAGCGAGGCGCTCCGCGAACTCAAAAAGGCCGCAGAATCTCAAAACAATGTGATGACTCCTCTCCTAAGCACCGTAAAGACCAAAGCCACGTTGGGAGAGATCACAGCCGTTCTCAAGGATGTGTACGGCACCCACACAGAAAATGTGAATTTTTGAATCCCGGTAAGCAGCGAAAAAATAGTGCTGAACGATATCCGAGTATTCCAGTTGGTCGTTCGAAAACACCCTCAGTTTCCCTCGGGAGGAAACTTCGATTGGAGGTGGGGGCTTCGTTTACACCTCCCAATGGGAGATGTCCCATGCCCTCTCAGTCCTTCTCACTGTTTACACACCATTCAATCGGAACACCTCATAGCGCCATACGGATTTATGTCATCCGTTTGAAGAATCCTACCGAAATTTCAAGAGTATTTGACTTTAAGGCGGCGCAATTCTAATATTGTCCTATGGACAAACGTTCCATATTCAAAAAAATCCCGGCCCTATTTTTATTCTTAACCCTGAGTGTGTTTTTACAGGCCGTCGACAAAAAAACTTCTCAGCTTATCAACGACCAGATCAAGAAACACTGGGATGAAATTTTGAAAACCCGCCGTTTTCTCCATATGAATCCTGAATTGAGCAACAGAGAGTTCGAGACATCTAAACTCATCGCCGCAAAACTGATGTCCTTGGGACTTGAGGTTCGGACAGGGATCGCAAAAACAGGAGTTGTCGCACTTCTTACAGGAGACCAGGCGGGGATCACTGTGGGATGTCGAGCGGACATGGACGCCCTGCCCATCCAGGAACAGACAAACTTACCTTACCAATCTTTAAATCCGGGAGTTATGCACGCGTGCGGACACGATATCCACATGAGCGTAGCTCTGGGGACGGCCATGGTGATGAACGCTCTCAGGGATCGTTTGAGCGGCAACATCAAGTTCATTTTTCAACCGGCAGAAGAAGGAGCTCCTGCCGGGGAGGAAGGCGGAGCTCGACTCATGATTAAAGAGGGCGTTCTCGACGACCCTCCTGTAGCGGCCATTTTCGGGTTGCATGTGATGCCACTGGATCTGGGAAAGATCGCATTCTCTCCGGGAGCGATAATGGCCAGCTCGGACCGTTTTCGCATCACGGTCAAAGGACAAAGCTCGCATGGGGCAAATCCCCACGAAGGCAAAGATGCCATTACCCTTGCGGCCCAAGTGATCCTGGGCATTCAGACGATCGTGAGCCGAAACCTCCCGGCCACGGACCCCGCAGTCATCTCGATCGGAAAGATCGAGGGAGGTCTGCGCTCGAATATCATCGCAGATGAAGTCCGGATGGAAGGTACGGTAAGAACTCTCAGCGAGAAGAACCGATCAAAGATCCAGCGATTGATGGAAGAGATTGTCAAGGGGATCACTTTTTCTTATGGCGCCGATTATGATTTCAGCTACTCGAGGGGTTCCCCCCCTGTCTACAATCATCCTCAACTGGCCAAGATCATGATCCCCAGCCTTTACGGGGTGTTGGGCGAAGACAACGTGGAAGGGATAACTCCTCAAATGGTTGCCGAAGATTTTTCGGCATACTGCCAGAAGATCCCGGGTTTCTTCTTCTTTTTAGGGGTCAAGCCACCGCAACAAAAATCCATGGCTCCTCTGCACAGCCCATTATTCAGCCCAGACGAAAGGAGTATATCCATTGGCATCAAGATCATGAGCCATTTGTTATTTGATTGTCTCGAACATCAAAGCCCTATCGAAAACACATCTTGACCTGACGATCCATGCCCTTTCCCTTTTTGTTCCTGGCTCTTGCCCTCGGGGCCGGGATTGTGGTTTTTTCCTTTTTTCCCCTTTCCTTGCCCGTGCAGATACTGCTCCTCATGATCTCTCTTTTGTGCGGGTGGCTCTTCTTCAAGCTCGGAAAATACCGCTTAACCTTTATATCGATCCTGGGGATCACGTTCTTCCTCGGAGGCGCTTTTTTCACGCTCCACCACAAAGATTTTACCGAAAACACCCTGCACAATCTGCGTGCCTCCGATTACACCGATTTTATCGGGACGGTCGCCAAATCTCCCGGCCGCGGTCTGGAAAATGTCCATCTCTACCTCAAAGTCCATGAGGTCAAGATGGGAAACAAAAAGGAGAAACACAAGGGAATTCTCAGGGTGACTATCCCATACTCCTCAGAATTCCCTGTCCGCCCAAGCTGGGCGGTGCATGACAGACTCAAAGTCTCTGCAAAACTCCTGCCCTCCAAAGGGCACCAAAATTTCTATCCCAATCACCAAGAGAGATATTTCGAGATCCAGAGGATCCACAACAGGGCCTACGCCAAAAGCCCCTTGTTAGTGGATCCACTCAAAACCGGAAGTCCCTTTTCTCCTCGACGGATCCTATCGATTATCAAGCAGAAACTCCAAAAAAAGATCGAGGTCCATTTCAGGAACGCTCCAAATACATTATCCCACGAAGGCGCGATCTTCGAAGCCTTGCTGCTGGGAGAGAGGAGGAGAATTCCCGAAGCCATCACCCGCTCTCTTCAGGATGCGGGTCTCTATCATCTTTTCGCCATTTCCGGTGCTCACATCGCCATCTTTTCCTTCCTTCTTTTTTCCCTGTTTCGACTCATCAGAATCCCGACGCGCGTGTCTTATTCCCTGCTCATAGCTTTTCTTCTGTTTTATGTCTTGCTCGTAGAGGGAAGGCCTTCTGTCCTCAGAGCTACAATAATGACAGTGGCCTTTCTCTTGGGCAAATTGCTGTGGAGAGACATAAACCTCATCAATACGCTTTCTTTCAGCGCCTTTTTTCTGCTTATAGTCAATCCCTCCAGCCTCTTCGCACCCGGCTTTCAGCTAACCTTCATTGCCACTCTTTCCATCATCCTCTTTTACCCCAGAGTCATCAATAAGCTTCCCCGTCTTCCTCTGAGAATCAGCGAGATCTTTGCTCTTTCGCTCACCGCACAACTCGGGGTCTTGCCAGTGGTCATTTTCTTTTTCAACCGTGTCACATTCTCGGGCCTCTTCCTCAATTTAGCCGCAATCCCCCTTATAGCTCTGATAATGGCCATAGGTTACCTTTTTCTTCCTCTATCCCTGCTGGCCCCGTTTCTTGCCAATATTCTGGCAAAGTCCGCATCCTCCCTCATCGACGTGCTAGTTGGGATGTGCCATCTTCACGATCAGGCCAGCCTATTGTCCTGGAGAATACCCTCTTCCCCTTTCTGGATTATCGGTGGATACTATATTTTCTTAGGTCTTCTGCTCCTCTCTGCTAAATACAAAAAACAGAGGATGGCGGCATCGGGATGCTTCCTCCTTTTTCTTCTCATACTTATCACTTATCCCTTCCCCTCCTATTCTAAAAACCTTAAGGTCACCATTATCGATGTCGGTCAGGGGGAATCCATCCTGGTTGAACTTCCTGGCTCCCAAAAAATGTTGATCGACGGGGGAGGGGTGCCGGATGATACCTTCGATATCGGGGAGAATGTGGTGTCCCCGTTCTTATGGAGAAAAGGGATACAAAAGATCCACTATTTGGTCCTCACGCACCCTCATCCCGACCATGCGAACGGCCTCAAAGCTGTCGCCAGGAACTTCAAGATCGGTGAATTCTGGGAGGGCTTCAGCGTCTTGGAGGACGAGACGTACGCGCGTTTTATAAGGACCCTACCCCCAAAGACCCCGAGGAAACGAATGTTCAAGGGTCAGATACGCACGATCAATGATGTGCATATCCGCTTCCTCCATCCACCTAAAAAGGAGCCCTACGTGGCTCGAGTCCACAACGATTTTTCATTGGTCATGCACCTGGCATACGGGTCGAACTCCTTCTTGCTCACCGGCGACATCGGAAAAGAGGTCGAAAAGACGTTCGTCGAGGAATACGGTCGCCTCCAAAGCCGTGTTTTCAAGTCTCCCCATCACGGGAGCAATTCATCGAGTTCCTGGCCGTTCCTCAAAAAAGTCTCCCCTGAGATCATCGTCATCTCTGTCGGTCTGGGAAACAGGTACGGATTGCCCAGCAAAGACGTTTTGACTCGTTATTCGGCGCTCGGGGCGAAGGTGTATCGCACAGATCGACACGGGGCTGTGGAGATCACTGCCGGCAAACAGGAGATATCCGTGCGTACAGCTCTAGTGCCCATTGATTAGGCCTCTGCCTCGATAGCCTTGGGAATTGACTTCATCGATCCAGATTGGCTATCATGAAAAGGATGGGTAAACAGATTCTTCGCATTATCCTTATCCTCCTGACCAGCTCTTCTTTACTCCTCTCTCAAAGTCTGGTTGAGGTGGCAAAAAAAGAAAAAGAAAGACGGGCCAAGCTCAAAGGGAAGAGCGGAAAAGTTGTCACCAATGAAGACCTCGAAAGGATCAAGAAGGATCCAAAGGTCGTGACCAACGAAGATCTCAAAAAAAACCAAAGACAACCGGGTGTGAGCATCTCGCCCCAGCCCTCATCGGATGAGAAGCCATCTGAAAAAGCAGAAAAGCCGGAGACCGGAGCTGCTTTGACCGAACCGGCAATCTCGGAGCAGGCGGAGGCAGACGAAACAAGACAACTCAAAAATCTAGAGCTTAAATATGAAAAAGCCAAAGCGCAGGTGGATATGCTCACGGCCAAGATGAACGGTCTTTTCATGAAATATTACAGTCCGGACAACACCACACCGCAGCAAATGATACAGAGCGAGATAAGCCGGACCGCTCTCCAGCTTCAAAAGGCCCGAGATGATCAAGAAAAGGCAAAAAAGGAAATAGAAGACTACAGGTCAAAAAAGCATAAATAGAACTTTTTTTACCGGAAGTAGATAAAAGACACCTGGACGCCCAGTTCCCTCTGATCCTCGGAATTGGGCATCGTTTCCGCAGGCACAAAAACCTTATCGGTCATAATCGTGAGATAAAACTCCTCCCCCTCACCTAGCATTTCCTTTTTAATGTTGTAGGATTTTTCGAAATGACTCTCTTCTGGTGTAAACTCATCCAGGATCAGATCGTTGATTTTGAAGGTGACCTTTTGATCTTCGAGAACCTCGAGATTGACGCCTCCTTTAATGACGAGAAGAGCATCTCTGTGAGGATTATCGATGATACATCTTGCCTCTTTGGCCGTCCATTGCCACTGCTTGAGGAATGCGTCGGGATTAATCTCCAGGTTGTACCATCCCTCCTCGTAGATGATCTCAGGAGTATCCAGAGGAGGCGGAACGACGACAAGTTTCTCCTCCAACACCTTCTGTTCCGATGCTCCGCTACGGTCGTATGGCGAAAAAAAGCCGACAACCAGCCGAAGAGCCTCTTCCCCTTTAAAATCCGGATCGAACTCATCGATGAATTGGGGAATGTATATGCGGCGTGTATGCACGAATTCCTGCTCCGGTTCCCACTGAGATGTCGGGGGTTCGGGAAAATAATCCTCCTGAAAGAGAAGGTTCCCCTTGTGCCAGAAGTGCACAAAAACCTTCAGGTCTTGGTTCATCTTCTGGAATTCCGGGCCAGTTTTCCATCCCAGCATCATATCTGTTATCAAGTGGTCGCTAAGCTGTCCTTCATCAAAGATCACATCGAGCTCTATGCCCTTGACATGCGCTTTTTCTTTGCAGCCAAAGGAAAGTGCCATTAACATTAAAACCACAATGATCGCAGAGGTCTTTTTTAACATCTTTGCCTCCTATCTCCAGAAATCTTTCCGTATTATAAAGAAACGCTCCCCTTAAGTAAAGTCTATCCGGATACAGGGTCGTTAGCCTAAAACTTGATCGGTTCTCCCACAAATAGACGGGGCACATCATTTTCATTCAACATTTTGTTCAGTTCGACGATGTCCGTCTCAATGATCGTGTTGATGTCGCGCACGATGGTTTTCAGTGCTTCAGAATCTTTCCCTATCTGCTGGATTTGTGCTTCCGTAGGCGCCCCTGTGTAACTCCCGATGGAGCGATACAACATGAGGAACCTGCCCCTCAACGAATCCCGCATGCCGCGGTAACCCGCATCAGGGTCTCCGAGCAACTTTTTCCGTATGTTTTCGACTTTCTCCTTGACCGTTTTCAGTGCTTCGGCGATCCCTTCGGGAAGGTCTGGAACTTTTTTGAGTTCGCCCTGCAGTTCACCGATCTCCTTTCTTATTTGATCGGTGCTACGGCTGGCCTCACCCAGAAGGGGCATCAATCGGTAGATCCTGTAGAGGGCATCATGCTGGCTTTTCCGGTCTTCGAAGGCAATGGCGATCCGCGGGTCTCCAGTCACTTCCACAGGCTTTATCATTTCTTTATCTCCAACCTGAAGAGAGACTTGATACTCCCCGGGAAGTACAAAGGGACCATCCTGCGTCCTGAAATATCGACTCATCCGCCCCCCATCTCCTATTTGCGGAGGATCGTACCGGAGATTCCACGCCACGCGGTTGATCCCGGCTTCGCCTTTTCCTTCGATCTCACGGATCACTTCGCCAGCGCCGTTCTTGATTGCGATCTTCACATCCTTCTCTTCCCCATTGAGAAAGTAGCTGATCAGAGCGCCGAAGGGCGGGTTCGGAGCCACAAACACCTTATGCCCCAAATTCCCCTTGTGTGAAAAGTAGTTGAAGATTTCCGCTGGCTTTATGCCGAAAAGATGATCCGTGTTCTCCAGAACCCCGGGGGTGAGCTGCTCCAGGGGCGTGATGTCATCCAAAACCCAGACGCTGCGGCCGTGGGTGCCGAATATCAGGTCATTCTCTCGAGGGTGTACGGCGATGTCATCGACAGGGACAATGGGAAAATTTCCTTTAAACATCGTCCAAGACGCCCCCCTGTCTATCGAAAAGTAGGCCCCTCTCTCTGTCCCGATAAACAGGAGATTCGGATTCTTGTGATGCTCCCTTATGACGTTCACGATACTCCCTAAGGGAAGATTGGCCGAGATATTCGTCCAGCTATCACCATAATCCGCGGTCCTGAAGACATAAGGCTTGAAATCATCGTTGCGGTGGCCGTCAAAAGTGGCATAGGCTCTGCCCTCATCGAATCGTGAAGCCACTACACGCGTTACGTACGTGTATTCCCCCACTCCGCCGACATTGCCCACAACATTTTTCCATGTTTTTCCCCCATCCTTTGAGACCTGGAGATTGCCATCGTCTGTTCCTGCGTACAAAATGCCGGCTTTCACCGGGGATTCGGATATGGTCGTGATATTTCCATAAGATGAGATCCCATCGTGGCGGGAAAGTGTATCCTCATCGGGGAGAACACCCATCAATTCGAGTGTCTCTCGATTCTGCTGAGTGGTCAAGTCCTCGCTGGCCACCCAAGTTTCTCCTTTATCCTTGGAGATGAACAGCTTATTTCCCCCGTAGTAGATGGTATTGGGATCATGGGGGGAGATGTGTATGGGCGAGTTCCAGTTGAAGCGATAGCGTTCCGAAGGGTCTTCAGCCCGAGGCCTGATAGTCTTTCTTTCTCCGGTTTTCAAATCGACCCGGAAGAGATTTCCGTTTTGAGATTCCGCATAGATCAGCGTATAATCCTCCGGATCGACCTGGGTATAAAAACCATCTCCGCCACCGATCTTTATCCACTCATCATTGGTGATTCCCTGACTGTACCAGGTCGCGCTGGGACCTCCCCAGCTTCCATTATCCTGAAGGCCCCCGTATATCCAGTAGGGTTTTTGCATGTCGATGCCGATCTCGTAGAACTGTCCTAAGGGTAAGGCATTGATAAAATCCCATGATTCTCCCCGGTCGTAAGAGAAATAAATCCCCCCATCCGACCCAAGGACCATGTGGCTGGAATTCTCGGGATCAATCCACATGGCATGATGGTCGCCGTGGACCCGCGTGACATAATCTGTTCGGAAGTTTTTTCCGCCGTCATCAGAGACATACATCGACGCGCCGAGAACCCATATTCTCCGATCATTGTTTGGATCGATACGGATCTGGCTGTAATACATGGGCCTTGGGTTTGTTCGGGACATTCTTTCCCATGTCGATCCTTTATCCTCTGACCGATACACACCGCCATTACTTTTGTGTTCTATGATTGCATATACGATGCTGGGATTCCGGCGGTATATGTCGATCCCGATACGTCCCAGGTCACCTTCAGGCAGGCCGTTTACGAGCTTCGCCCAATTCTCTCCTCCATCGGTCGTTTTGTACAATCCGCTGCCTGGACCTCCACCGTTGAAGCCCCATCCCCTGCGGCGCCTCTGGTAGGCTGCGGCATACAAAGTGTCGGGATTATCCGGGTCCATGGCGACATCCACAAATCCTGTGTTCTCGTCGATGAACTTCGCGTTCACCCAAGTTTTCCCCCCATCGGATGTCTTGTACAAACCTCTTTCTTCGTTGGGACCCCACAGGTGGCCCAATGCGGCGACATATACGATATCCGGATTGGTAGGATGAATGACAATGCGTCCGATGTGATGGGTGTCCTCGAGCCCCATGTTCCTCCAGGTCTCGCCCCCATCCGTAGATTTGTACACACCCTTTCCCCAAGAAGAGCTTTGACGGTTGTTCGGCTCCCCCGTACCCACCCAGACGGTGTCCGGCTGAGAAGGGGCCACGGTCACATCACCGATGGTGCTGGTAGCTTGATCATCGAAAACAGGCTTCCAGGTGATCCCGTTGTTCGTGGTCTTCCATACTCCGCCCGAGGCTGTACCAACATACATGATGTGTGGCGATCTCTCTAAAACAGCGAAATCATCGATCCTTCCGCCCATATTCGCCGGACCGATGCAGCGCCACTCGAGTCCATCGAGCAGGTGTTCCTGCATATCAGGCGTAGCTGCTTTTGCTCCCCTCTGCGCTCCAAAACAAAGAAAAAGCATGAGCGTTAGTCCGATGGCAAAAACGACCTGCAAATATTTCAGATTTCTCAATCCATCCCTCCTTTGATTGTGTGTATCGAACAAAGACATATCCAGCAATTTGAATCGGTTTATAGATATCACAAGAAAATCTGCTCTGTCAAAACCATAATTCTTTTAAGACGGTAAGCATCCTCAGGGCCGTGACTGCAAAAATTCTAGTCGCAGTGATAAGTGGCCCGATTGTGCGGGGGGAAATACCGTGAGAAGACCTTGCTACTGGCATTGCATATCTCCCTCGAGCGAATATGGGGAAAGAGCAGATTCTAAGAAGTTTCCCCGTTGGGGAAGGGGGCTCTTTTCGAACCACCGTTCGGTATGCTCGGGCAGCATTCCTTATGCTTTAAGACATGTTCCCATGAAGGCAGAGTGGCTTGAAAGCTAAAAATGAATAGTGTATAGTCCAAGGGAATGAACTGTGCACTTCGCTTCCTGTCCCTTTTTTACCAAGCCGGCTGCCAGGTCAAAAACGCTCTCTACCGGATCGGGATTGTGCGCTCTAAAAAAGGGCCGCTGGCCGTCGTGAGCGTTGGGAACATCTCCTTCGGTGGCACCGAAAAGACACCATTCGTTCTAGCATTGGTGGATGCTTTTCTTAAAAAAGGTTTCAAACCCGCGGTAATAACGCGCGGATACAAGGGAAAGTGGGAGCGGAGTGGAGGGATTCTCTCCGATGAAAAAAGCCCATCGGCCACATGGACAGAATCCGGAGACGAGCCCTTCATGATCTCTTTGAATTACCCTAAGGCCGGTGTTTTTATAGGAAAAAACCGACGTCTGTCCTGCTACAGGGCTCACGACATGGGGTTTGATGTCGCGGTCCTCGACGACGGATTCCAGCACCGGCGTCTTCACAGGGATATCGACATCGTGCTCTACGACCCTTCAGCGGATTATCTCCTGCGGGAACCCCTTTCCTCCCTAGCGCGCGCCGACATCCTTCTTCTCAAAAATAATGCCGGTTCCCAGCCGAGACCGGATGTCCTTCACAACATGCAAGGTGTGGACATCTTTTCTTATTCTGTCTCCGTCGAAGGCTTCTACGATATGGATAGAGCAAAAACACCCGAGTCTGAGATAAAGGACAAACGAGCGCTCGCTTTCTGCGGCATCGCACGCCCTGAGAGATTCCTCAAGATTCTCGAACATGCGGGAATAGTGCCCATCCATTTCATTGCCTTCCCTGACCATTTTCCCTATCCATCGAAGTCTGTGAAAAAGATCATCCAGCATTTCGACGCCCGAAGGGCAGAGGTCTGTCTCACAACAGAAAAAGATGCTGTCAAGATCGGAGACAAGCCAGAGTTCCGGCATATCCCGACGTTTTACCTGAAGATCGGCATCCAAATTGAGGGGGATCTTTTTACGAAAATCTTTTCCACACTCAAAGGGAGAGGTCTTGCCGATGTCTGAAAGGAGTCACAGAGTCGTCATTGCCTTGTTCTTCGGGCTCAAAAGCCTTATGAGGATTCTTCCTCGAAGAATCTGTCTGGCGCTGGGACGGATGATAGGGCGGACCGTGTATGGCCTCGATAAAAAACACCGGGATATCGCTCTTAAAAACCTCAAGATCGCCTTCGGAGAGGAAAAATCCGACGTGGAAAAAAAGCGGATCGCCCGGAGTTCTTTCGTACATTTTGGTGAAGCCCTCTTCGAAATCCTGAAGTTGTCGCACCTATCGATGGAGAAAAAAGAAGCGCTGCTTGACATCGAAGGGGAAGACAATGTCCGGAATGCTCTCCGTAAAGGAAAGGGAGTTCTGATCCTCACCGCTCATTACGGGAACTGGGAGTTGGGAATCATTCCGCTCTCCAAGATGGCAGAGTTCCATGTCATTGCGAGGGCTCTGGATATCAAAAACCTGGAAAACGAGCTCCTTGGTATCCGCAAAAGCTTCGGAGCGAAAGTTATCTACAAGAAGCATGCCACGCGCCATACCCTTCGGGCGCTCAAGGAGAAGGGGATCGTGGCGATTCTTATAGATCAGAATGTCCTCCATGACGAAGCTATCTTTATCGACTTCTTCGACAAGATAGCGGGGACGACTCCTGCCCTTGCTATGTTCCACCTTCGGACTGGCGCCCCTATTATTCCCGCATTCGCTCTGCCGACTCCTTCGAAAGGATATCATATCCGATTCCTTAAGGGACTCGAATTCCCGCCTACAGGTGACCGCCGCGCGGATATTCGACGCATCACGCAGGAGTGCACGAAGATCATCGAAGATCAGATCCGCGAAAAGCCCGAGTTCTGGCTCTGGTTCCATGACAGATGGCGCTCTCAACCAGAAGCCGAAAGGTTTGAACTTTCGTCGTGAGTGTTATATTATCCTTTTATAGCTTCAGGAGATCTCACGGCGATAAGGAAGATGACGATGAGGACCGATAACCGCTCTTTTGATGCCACTAGACCGATTGTGATCACACCCGATTATATGGAATTTGCCGACGGCTCGGCACTTATCGAAATGGGAAAAACAAAAGTCCTGGCGACGGCGACCATCGACGAGAAAGTCCCGCCATTTTTAAAGGGGGCTGGAGAGGGATGGATCACGGCGGAATACTCTATGCTCCCGCGTGCAACAGAGAAACGGACCCATCGAGAGAGATCCCCGGGCCGCCTATCAGGAAGAACACAGGAGATCCAGCGTCTCATCGGCAGGTCGCTGCGTGCTGTGACCGATCTTAAGATCCTGGAAGAGAGGACCGTTATTATCGATTGCGACGTGATACAGGCCGATGGAGGAACACGCTCGGCATCGATCACAGCTGGATGCGTGGCATTGGCCTTGAGCTTGAAAAAACTGATGGACAACCAAGTGATCGCAAAGATGCCCCTCGAACATCTGGTGGCCGCTGTGAGCGTGGGTATTGTTGAGGGAAACATGCTGCTCGACCTGGATTACATCGAAGACTCCAATGCAGAGACAGATATGAATTTCGTGGCAACGGACTCAGGGCAGATTGTCGAGGTCCAGGCCACCGCGGAAAAAGCGCCGTTCACAAAAAAGGAATTTAACTCCCTTTTGGACCTGGCCGAGAAAGGCGTCCAATCCCTGATCAACGCCCAGAGAGAGCTCCTCAAGAAAAAAAGTCCGCTTTTTATGGCATACAACTGATCGAGCCGCCATCTATGGACCCGTAGCAAACAACAGGAGACACACGAATGAATCGAATTCTCGTGACCGGAGGCGCCGGTTTTTTAGGCAGCCATCTCTGTGAGGCACTTCTCGATAGAGGCGAAGACATCATCTGTATCGATAATTTTTTCTCCGGCAGTAAGGACAATATCCGGCATCTCCTCGCTCATCCCCACTTTGAACTGATTCGACATGATATCATCCACCCCGTGCTCGTCGAAGTGGATAGGATCTATCATCTTGCCTGCCCCGCCTCTCCTATCCACTACCAGTACAATGCGATCAAAACGATCAAAACGAACGTTATGGGCACCATCAATATGCTCGGATTGGCCAAACGGACCAAAGCGCGTATCCTGCTCGCCTCGACTTCGGAGATCTATGGTTCACCCGAGGTCCATCCCCAACCCGAGAATTACTGGGGGAACGTCAATCCCATCGGCCTCCGCAGCTGTTACGATGAGGGGAAGAGAGTCGCCGAAACACTGATGATGGATTACCATAGACAGAACAAAGTCGACATCAAGATCGCCCGGATCTTCAACACCTACGGACCTCGGATGGCCATAGATGACGGCCGCGTGGTCAGTAATTTCATCGTTCAAGCTTTGCGGGGAGAGCCTCTGACCGTGTATGGTGACGGGTCTCAAACCCGATCTTTCTGCTATGTATCGGACCTCATCGAAGGGCTCAGAGCGCTCATGGGACTCGATGACTTCTCCGGACCGGTTAATCTCGGGAATCCGGATGAATTCACCATCCTCGCGCTCGCCGAAATGATTCTGAAGCTTACATCCAGTTCCTCCCGGATCGTCCATGAAGCCATTCCTGAAGACGACCCACCCCGCAGATGTCCCGATATCTCCAATGCCAATGCCAAGCTCAAATGGAGGCCGAAGGTCGGACTGGAAGAGGGCCTGACGAAGACGATCGCCTATTTTAATGAAATTCTGAACTTGTAAATATTGGACTTTAAGGGTAATATGTTTTTTCCATCATATCGTTGACCGTATTCGCGTGGATAGTTTTCAGGGCTACACGTGAATGGTCAATCTACGAAGGAGGTTGAGATGTCATTAGTCTCCACGTTGATAATAGTCGGAATCATAATCGTCTTACTCGTTTTACTCGCACTCCTTTTTTCCAAACAGTACCGGAAGGTCGGACCCAATGAAGTCCTGATCATCTCCGGCGGCAGGAAGAGATCAAAGATCGCTCCTGACGGCACAAAAAAAAGAGTGGGCTATCGATACCGTTTGGGGGGTGGCACCTTTGTATGGCCTTTTTTGGAAACTGTGGACATCTTGCCCATCGATGTCATCAATCTGAGTATCAAAACGCCAGAGGTCCTGACACACGGAGGGATCACCATCATGGCAGAGGCGTCCGCTCAGGTGAAGATCAAATCCGACGAGGATTCTATTGACCGCGCGGCCGAACAGTTCTTGGGCTCCGGAAAAGAAGGGATCCGTGATGTGGCAGGTACGATTCTGGACGGCAAGATGAGAGCTGCCATCGGCACTATGACCGTCGAAGAGATATACAGGGGGCGGCAAGAATTCGCAGACAGGGTCGATAAATCTATGGAATCCGAATTCACCGAAATGGGGCTTGCCCTGATATCCTTTGCGCTCAAGGAGATCAGCGATACACAGGGATATCTGGACGCCCTGGGAAAACCTCACATCGCAGCCGCCAAAAGGGATGCTGCGATCGCCGAGGCCGAGACAGAAAAAGAGGCCGTGATCAAATCCTCACAGGCGCGCAGAGAGGGGGAGATTGCCCGATTGAATGCCGATGCGCTCATTGCCAAGTCCCAGTGGGACAACGAGGCCAAAAAAGCAGAATCGCAAGTCGCTGTAAACCAAAAAAAAGCACAGGCCGATTTCGCCTACGAACTCGAACGATTCCGTCTGAATCAAGAGATCAAGCGCGAAGAGGGCAAAGTGAAACTCATCGAAAAAGAAGAGGCCATCAAGATCGAGGATATGGAAATCAAACGCAAAGAAAAAGAACTCGATGCCAGTGTCATCAAACCTGCGGATGCGCGAAAGTATCAGATTAAGGCTGAAGCCGAAGCGGAAGAATTCCGTATCCAGTCTGAAGCCAAAGGAAGGTCAGAAGCCCTTAAGCTCGAGGGAACTGCAGAAGCGGAAAAGATCAGACAAAAGGGGCTGGCCGAGGCAGAAACGATGTTGAAGCGCGCCCAATCCTGGGAGAAATACAACCAGGCCGCAATCCTCGAGATGTACCTCCAAAACTTGCCAGAGCTAGCAAGAGCCGTCGCCGAGCCTCTCTCAAAAGTCGATAAGATCGTGCTGGTGGGGGGCGATAAGGGAACAGGAGCCACCAAGATCACATCCCAGGTTGCAGATATTCTCGCGCAGATGCCGGATGTCGTTGAGTCTCTCACTGGAGTCGACCTCAAGAAATACTTTCAAGAAAAGCTCAAAATCGAAGAAAAGTCCGAAGACGAAGAATAATCTTACATCTGGAAAAGGGGTATCATGGTATCAGAAAAGGCAAATCAAATCGGTGAATCTCCCACCCTGAAAGTGACGAGCAAAGCCAAAGCCATGAAGGCAGCCGGGGTGGATATTATCGACTTGAGTGTTGGCGAACCGGACTTTCCCACGCCGGAAAACATCAAAGCCGCCGGGATCCAAGCCATCGAAGACAATTTCACCAAGTACACGCAGGCGGATGGGATTCCTCCCCTCAAGGATGCCATTCTCTCACGGCTCAAGGAAGACTATGGACTCGTTTACGCAAAAAATGAGATCATCGTTTCGACCGGAGCCAAAAGCTCCCTCTATCATCTCATACAGGCCTTGATCAACGAAGGCGACGAGGTCATTATTCCGGCCCCTTACTGGGTCACCTACCCCCACGCCGTTTCTCTGGCCAAGGGCAAGTCTGTTATCATCGCCACACGCGAAGAGGATGGTTTTCTGTTGACTCCGGATAAATTCAAGTCATACATATCGCCGGCAACCAAAGCTTTGATCCTCAACAATCCATCCAATCCGACCGGTGCCGCCTATGAAAAACACCAACTCGAAGCCTTGGCAGATGTCGTCCAGGAAGAGGATGTGTACGTTATCGCGGATGAAATCTACGACAAGCTGGTCTACGAAGGCTTTCGCTTCCATAGCTTTGCGTCTCTGGGAGAGGACATCAAGAAAAAAACGATCATCATCAACGGTATGTCCAAATCCTACTCCATGACGGGATGGCGGCTTGGTTATGCGGCCGGTCCTGCGGACATCATCAACGGCATGGCCAAGATACAGAGTCACACCACATCCAATCCCTGCTCCGTGTCGCAAAAGGCTGGATTGGAGGCCCTGACCGGCCCTCAACATGAAGTCTCGAAAATGGTGTCCGAATTTCAGAGAAGACGAAACTACACCCTGACCCGGCTACAATCCATACCCAATGTATCCTGTTTTAAGCCCCAGGGCGCATTCTACCTTTTCCCGAACTTTTCGGCTTATTATGATAAGGAATTCAACAACACACCGCTGCGGAATTCATACGGTCTGGCCTATTACCTCCTCAAGGAGGCTCATGTGGCCGTTGTCCCGGGAGATGCCTTCGGAGCCGATCATTGTATCCGGATAAGTTATGCCACGTCCATGGAGAACATCGAAAAGGCTATGGACAGGATCATCGATGCACTCTCCCGGTTGAAGACAGCCAAAAAGGTCAAGCGAATCGCCCTGAACAATGCAGTGACACATTATAAAAAATCTCCGCCCGTGGATTCGGACATTTCTATACAGATGCGGGATGCCCTTATCGCCGAGATGGAGTCCCATCTCAGCTACGCCAATTATTTCGAATGGAATGCCAACATCAACGGTGTTATCATCCAATTGCGCACCAATGTGTCTCATCTCTACGACTTTTGGATGGAGAACTGGTACCCCGCCCAGCTCGAAGCCGACCTGGAGCCACACGGCATCATTTATGCGGTGGACAATGTCGCGGGAAGAGAGCCCCGCATGTATTACAATTCCGAGACTAAAACCGGTGTGCTCGTCAATGCCGATAATTACGGCCCTCTCCGCAGCCTGGCGGTAGGTTTGGTGAGCGATGTGTCCGAGAGATTGTTCGGTGTACATTCTATTCGGGGGATGGTCGCAGACATAGACGGCCGGGGAGTCCTGTTGATCGGACCCAAAGGCACAAAAAAAACAGAGCTCTTTTTCTCTCTCCTGCGAGATCCCAGATTCAAGCTCCATTCTAACGATACGGTTTTCGCCAGGTACTCTGGCGGCAGGGCTGTTGCGGATTGTGTCGAGAGAAAGCTGTTCATGGCTACAAACTCAGTGGAATTCGACAGCGATCTTGCGCCTCTTTTCGACAACAGCAAGAACGAGAACATCATCGTTCACAAGGATGCCTGCGCAAACGAGACGTGTCTTCAGCTCGATGACTGCCGGCTGGACCGCGGCTCGCCATTCTGCTACACAGCTTCAAAAAAGGCCTCCGCTCTTCTCGATCCGTACTGGATAGGAGGGCCCGCCAAACACGTGAAACGCACATCTCTCCGCTGGTTGTTCTTGCTCCGGAACGACAATATCTCCCCTCCCTTCGTGAAAACAGAGACCGAAGATGCCCTGCGCATCATGGAACAGGGAGAAATTTTGGGTGCCCAAAGAGAACCCGGACCGGCCCGGAATCAACCCTTCTACAACCCCCACTTACTGGTCATGACTCCAGAAAGGATGGAACTCGAGAGAAGCTTTTTCCGCCGTCTTCTGGAGAGTACGGAATGTTACCTTTTTAACAGCGGAGTCGCCTCCCCGGAAGACTTGAAAAAGATCGTCACGGGCGACACGCAGACAGAGCCGGAGTCTGATTGAGGTTTGGATTTCACGACATTGGGATTCGAAGGAAGATCGTGTTCAAAAACAATGATTTAGAGATTCAATAATGAATGATAAAAAGCTCTACGATGAAAGTGTTTACACAAATTTTTCGGAAGAACTCCACAAAGCCCTGAAAGGCCCGAATATCAAGTCCGTAGACCTCAAATGGCTCGAACCCCGGGCAAAGGCCGTCGGGGTTAAAACGGTCTACGGATCTTACGGGTGGCGCTGTGCGATCTCCAGTCGCATCGCCCCCAAAACCGTTTACCTGGGCAGTGAAGTCGTACGGCTATCTCGCCTCACGTCAGAACAAGAATCGATCATCGCTAAGGCCCCTGAGGAGTTGGACAAAGTGTTGCATTTGGTCAAGACTCTCCCGATCTACCATATCCGAAGGCGGATGGGTGAGAACGACTCCTACAATCCGATGTGCAATCTTTACGTCTCAGAAGCGGACCTCATCAACTACAGACTGGGATTGATGTGGGGTACGACTATGTTCAAACCGGGGAAAAGGCCAGGGCCGGAATTCACGATGATTCACATTCCCGAAGAACATCCCCTGCGCCAGCAGGTTTTGGTTCTTCCCGAGCATAACATCAACATCGCACTGGGAACCGATTACATGGGTGAGGATAAAAAAGGATTTCTCCGCCAGGCTATGTGGACGGCGGACCAGTTGGGCATGCTCGGATTGCATGCGGGCACAAAGATGGTCACCGTGCGAGGCACGGATGGAAAGTTGAAGACATTCGGAGTTTTTTTATTCGGCCTCACGGCGACCGGAAAGTCCACATGGTCCTGTCATCAGCTAGGGTTGGATCACCAAAAAGGGGAGAAAACTCTGGTGACACAAGATGATATCTGTTTTCTCGGAAAGGATGGCTCGGCATTGGGATCCGAGAACAACTTCTTTGTAAAAACAGACGTAGAGAAAGAATTCCAGGAGGCCATGTACAATGCCCTCGTGGATAAAACCGCCCTGTATGAGAATGTCATGATCAAATCCAACGGAGAAGTGGACTTCCTGGATGAAAGCCTTACAGCCAACGGCCGGGCCGTGATCAACCGCAAAAAACTCACAGTCAACATCAAGGGAAGGATGGTCCCCATATTCTCCAAATCCATAAACCTTCCTCCTTTGGAGGACCTCGATGGACTCGTGTTCGCTTTCATCACGAGAAGAAATACCATCATGACCTTCGCTCAAGAGCTTACGCCGGAGCAAGCCGTCCTCGCTTACCTCTGGGGAGAAAGCACCCACAGTTACGCCAGTCAGCCGCTCAAAGCGGGGGAATCGGTGCGCATCGTGGGGACAGATCCCTTTATCGTCGGTTCCAGGGCAAAAAAAGTGAACCGATTTTATGAGATCATAATGACTCTTGCCAGCAACTACCCTGAGAAAGTGAAATTCATGCAGTACAACACGGGAGGAATCGGGGAGATCATCGAGACATATGAAGAGAATGGCGTCAAGAAAAAAAGGCAAGTGCGAAAAGTGAGCCGTGTTCCCATCAGCCTCATGGCCCAGATCCAGAGGGGCGACTTACGTGGAACGAATAGCTACGAAAGAGGACTGCTCGGAACAAAGCAGATCATCCTGGCTGAAGGACAGGGACTCGAAGAATGGGACATTCGCAAATATTATTCGGATGAGAAGATCCAGGATTATATCGCGGACCTCGTTGAGGGAAGAAAAGTTTATACCGAAGAGATCGCAAGCGAAGGACTTCGCGATGAGATCCTCTATGCTGCGGAGAGGTCTTACCGCATCGACAAGAAAGGAAAATCAAGCGAGGTCTTCGTTCCTGAAAGTCCAGAGGCCGAGATGCAACCTCCAGAGATTCCTGATTTCAAATCCAGGCCCCGTCGAAGCGGTTTCAGCCGCTCGCGCTGATCCGAATCTTTCCTCTTCCCATAAGCCGGGACTCCATATGCAGCCGTAGGATCAACGCGCTATGGACTTCTCAATTTCTTCAGCTAAAAGATGCAGAAGGAGAAGATGGACCTCCTGAATGAGGGGAGTATGGGACGAGGGCACATCGCACAGAATATCAGGCAAGGGGCCGATCTTTCCCCCCCCTTCTCCAGTGAACACGATCGTTAACAAGCCGCGTTCTTTCGCCCTTTTCACGGCTTCGACGATATTGGGAGAATTGCCGCTCGTGGTCAAGCCGAGGGCAATATCCCCCTCTTTGCCAAGGGCTTCGACCTGTCGGCTGAACACGGCGTCAAAACTCTCGTCATTGGCGATGGAAGTGAGCACAGAGGTGTCCGTGGTGAGAGCTATGGCTGGGATGGCGGAGCGTTTGCGCAAAAACTTGTTCACCAATTCTGCGGCAAAATGCTGTGCTTGGGAGGCGCTGCCACCGTTTCCGAAAACGAGAACTTTTTGATCCCTGTTCAAGCGGTCTATGAATTCATGAACCACCTGCCCAAAATCCCCCCCCCTTTTTTCGAAGAACGAGCCCATAACTCGAGCGAGTTCCTGTATTCTTTTATCGTAAATCATCGACTCTCCCTCTTTTCATAATATTATTGCCTTTTCAAGCATAAAATTTCAAATATCAATCGGTTTCTTTTATTCTTTCCCTCGTATGATGCTCAATCGGACTCACGACCAATTTCAACAGGCCATTTGGAGACCCGAACGGATTCGGGCCCGGACACGCCCCATTAGATCCGGCATATCCTTTTCGGTAAGTCCGCCCACAGGAATGGCTTTGTGGAAAATCACTTTTACCAAACCTTTTTTTGTAAATGGGCTCCCCTTGGGCATCAGATCATAAGTGCCCTCTATGGTGATCGGAACAATCGGGACCTGGCTGTTTATGGCAAGAAAAAAGGCGCCGCGACGGAAGGGCTGCATTTTCCCATCTCTACTTCTTGTTCCCTCAGGAAAAATCAAGTAGGAGTATCCTTTTGACTTGATCGATTCTGTCGCCCGCTCGATACTTCTTCGGCCCGATTGCTTCCCCTTCCGGTCCACCGGGACGAATCCCGCAAATTTCATCGCCCATCCGATGATGGGAATACGAAAAATCTCTTTTTTGAGAATCACACGCAAAGCTTGAGGGATGACCAGAAAGAGTAGGGGTCCATCGAGAAAACTGAGATGATTGGCCATAAAAACTGCGGTTTTTTCTCTGTCCACACAATCTCGACCGGAGATATCCATTCGAATCCCCAATATCGGTGGGCCCAATGCAAGTGCCGCTTTCCCCAAAAGGAGAAGAGGCCTTCGCCTTCTTGTTAAAAAACAGAAAAGAATAAAAGGGATGGCCAGAAGAATCACCACGACATAGATTATAACGAGAATCAAAGTCCGCATAGCACGCAGAATAGATTATACTATATTCCATGAAAGGAATGGATAAGGATTGTCTTTATCCCCCAAAGACTTTGGATCAAAGTTCTCTTGGCCATTTCACGGCTCTCTCTTGCCCTCTGGATATCGGCGCCATCCCTGGCGCTGCGCGTAATGACCAGCTCACAAAAAAAGGCACACAAAAAAAAAGGGCGGCACTCTGTGCCGCCCCACTGTGGCTTCACTCAGAATATAATTCAGCTATTAGGTCGTCAGTGTGTAAGTCCTGGGTCCGATGATCCAGTTGCCATCCCACATGACCAAGTCTTCGTCGAAATCGGCCATTTCGTTCACGACATAGAAACTCGCTTCAGGATTAGTAGGATCATACGCTAAGGGTCCGGCAACAGCATTTCGACCATGAGAAGCTACGATGAACTCATCATCGCCAGGATCTGGCTCGTTCGTACCATACATTCCAAGAGTGTTGTCACCTGTGAAAACCTGATACTCGGTAGACCACTTGTCTCTGGTCGGGAGCACCTTCACGTAGAAAGGACAGAGGGATGTGTAGAAAGCATCCCCTGCAACATAAGGTCCTGCCTGGCCAATAGGACAAACACCATTGTCAGTGACATGGTCTGTGAGAGCCGTTCCGATGGTCGTGATGTCCTTCATGGTAGCTTTCTGTTTGGACTTCTGCATGGCGGTGATCGCATTGGGAATGAGGAGCGCAGCAAGGATTCCGATAATCGCGACAACGATCAACAACTCAATCAGCGTGAAACCTTTCGCTCTTTTAAGCATTGAAACCTCCTTAATTACCCTGGTGTTTTTCTCACCAGTTTTTTTATTTTTCATGACATCTCTCTTCATGCAATTTACGTGCCAACCCCTCAATTATCTAAGTGATTGAAATTAATAAAATTAGAAACATATTTTTTCCCATTTTTCCTCGGAAATTGCCGTTATTTGTTACTATGCAGGGGGCAAATGACAATTTTTGGCAAAGGGTTTCAACCTCAGGAAAATCTCCTCTCTTCCTCTCTCACGGATTTGAGGTCGAGTTTTTCTATGAGATACCTGAGGGACCGGTAATTGATTCCCAGAAGTGCAGCGCTCTCTTTGAGGTTACCGCTCGATCTTTGGAGGGCTTGCTGGATGAAATTTCGAGAGATCTCATCGAGGGCTTCATTGAGGTCAAAACCCGGCTTGATCTCGTAGCTTCGGTCTTGGTCTGCTTGAGGCGCAAGCAATTCGTCCGGAAGGCTGGATTCCGTGATCGTTTCACGTTCTTCGATCGCAATGACCCTTTCGATGGTATTCTCCAGCTCCCGGACATTTCCCGGCCAGGTATAGGCCTCGAATGTTGCCATGACTCTGGGCGCAATCCGCTTGAGTTTACGGTCCATTTTTTCGCAGTATTTGCTGATAAAATGGTTGACAAGAATGGGGATATCCTCCTTTCTTTTTCTCAAAGGAGGCAGTTCCAGAGAGATGACATTCAACCGATAGAAAAGATCCTCCCTGAATTTCCCCTCTTCGATCCTTTTTTTCAGCTCTTGATTGGTGGCCCCGATGATACGGACATCGACCGGGATTTCCTCCGTTCCTCCGACCTTCCTGATTTTTTTATCCTGGAGCGTTCTCAACAGCTTCACTTGAGTCCATGGGGACATCTCACCCACCTCATCCAAAAACAAAGTCCCTTTTTCCGCTGTCTCGAACATCCCCTTCTTATTGGCGATGGCTCCCGTAAATGAGCCTTTGACGTGCCCAAAAAGCTCGCTTTCCAGCAGGTTTTCGGGCAAAGCGCCACAATTGATGGAAACAAAAGGGCGTTCCCTTCTTCGACTGTGATAATGGATCGCCCGGGCGGCCATCTCTTTTCCGGTCCCGCTTTCTCCCGAAACCAACACGGTGGAATCTGTCAAAGCGATCTTTTCGATCAAGCTGTAGACCTCTTGCATCTTCTTGCTCTTGCCCACCATGTTGGCCATCCCGTATTTTTCTTCGAGCTCTTTTTTTAAGAGCACATTTTCCTGCTGCAGCCTTCGGCTCTCTAAGCCCTGGGCTACGATGATCTTTAGCTCCTCCATGTTGAAGGGTTTTACGACATAGTCCATCGCTCCCATCTTGAGTGCCTCAACAGCTTCTTTGATCGTGCCATAGGCCGTGATCATGATGACAGGAATTTCCGGGTGTTTCTCCTTGACATGCTGGAGAATTTTCATTCCGCTCGTCTGGGGGAGCTTGATGTCCGATAAAATGAGGTCAAGTTCATCCTTATCGATCAATTCGAATGCGGTCTTTGCAGACAATGCCGTTTTGACCGTATAACCTTCTTTTTTAAAGACGACACTCAGAAGGTCGAGGATGCTCTTTTCATCATCGATGATGAGTATTTTGTCCATTCGATCTCTCTTTTTGCATTTTGAGGATATCTTTTTTGTTCAAATTTCCCTGAGGCAGGATGATAGAGATCTCTGTGCCCTTGTCCAGCTCCGAGGATACATGGATCTTTCCGTTATAGTCGTCCACGATCCTCCGGACCACGGCCATCCCGATCCCTTTCCCGCTTTTAAATCCAGAATAAAAGGGCTCGAAGAGACGCTCTTTGTCTTCTTCCGCCATTCCCTGTCCATTATCACGGACATTGATCTCGATCTCATTCTTTTTTCTCTGTTTGAGATCGATCGTGAGTGTTCCTCCCGCGGGCATGGCCTTCAGGGCGTTTTTGATCAAATTCCAGAAGATCTGTTTGAACTGGTTGCTGTTCCCATAACAGAAAATGCCAGCACTCTCATAATTTCCCGCGACACGGTAGGTTCCGTTCAACTCACCGCTTCTCTGGAGAAGCATGATGGATTCCTTTAAAACCTGGGGAAGGTCGACGGCCATGAAGGTCTGTTTTCCCGGAGAAGCGAGATTGAGGAACTGTTCGATCGATTGGGATACACGGTCCGATTCATCCACGACAATGTTCATAAGATCCTTCTGCTCCCCGGAAAGGGACAACTCTTTCCTCAGCACCTGAACAGCGCCTGAAATGGCGGCCAGAGGGTTTCTTATTTCATGGGCGAGATGCGCAGATATCTCACCTGCAAGGGCCAGGCTTTTTTTGATCTCGAGTTCCTTGTGGGCTTGTTCCAACTCTTCCCTCGTCTTTCTCAACTTCCCGGTAAGGTAATTCATGAGGAAGGCGACCAGAAAAAAAACGCCCCAAGACGTAAAAACATTAGTGACGAGAGAATCGAGGGAAATCGGCGCAGGTGTTTCGGAGGTAAAATGAGGGATTATACCCAAATACATGCCATCGATCAGCGCTGCGAACAGTACACCGGAAAAAATGGCCGTGATATAAGCGGCACTGCTCGAAATGACGATACTGGCCGCAATGATCTCGAAAACATAAAGGAAGTAAAAAGACCCTTTTAATCCACCGGAGAAATACACCAAGGCCGTAATGAGCAGCAGGTCAAAAAATATCTGGATATAGACTTGCAAGGTGTAATTCTTTCCCCAGAGATAGAGCAGAAAATACAGCGCGGATAAGAGATAGGCCAAAAAGATCAAGTAAAATGCACTCAGGGTGAGTGTGGCGGATGTCGCGTAGTGTATGGTGACGACAGAAATGAATATGGTCGTGATGATTATCAGGCGAAGCAGGATGAACCAAAAAATATCTTTTCTTCGTGTGCTCATACATCAGGCTCCAAACAGTCTTCCAAAAGCGGAGCGGAGGCAATGGGTGCCCTGGGTAAACTTTCCGCGATTGGGGCCGTGCCGTTTCTCTTCCTCGAAAACCTCTACAACTGTTGGATAAGGCTGAATATCGGCAGATACATGGACACGACGATCGTTCCGACCAATCCACCCACGAAAATCAGCAGAATGGGCTCTAGGACAGAAAGCAGGTTCGCCACTGTCGCTTCCACTTCTTCATCGTAGAAATCTGCCAGTTTGGTCAACATTTCATCCAGAGTTCCCGTCGCTTCACCCACTCCGATCATCTGGATAAGCATAAAGGGAAAATTGCCGACCTCCTTGAACGCATCGGTAAGGCTTGTTCCCTCAGCGACGAGTGAGCGGGCGCGCATAATCTGGTCTTCGATAATGACGTTCCCCGTTGTTGAAGAAGTGATCTTCAAACTCTCCAGCATGGGAACACCTCCGGATAGGAGGGTGCTCAGAGTTCTCGTGACTCGTGACAATCCCACTTTTTCCAAAAGTGTCCCGAAAAGTGGCACTTTCAACAAAAAGCGGTCGATCACCTTCCGTCCGGAATCCGTCCGTCTCGCCGATCGAAATGCGAAGATGATAGCGATCACACCGATGAATATGAAGAGGATGTACTTCTGCACAAAATTGCTCAGTGCAATGATGAACGCCGTGAGACTTGGGAGAGTGGCTCCGAGCTCCGTAAAGATGTTCGCAAAAACCGGGATAACCTTCCACAGCATGAAGATCACGACCAGGATCGCAAAAATCACGATGGCCGAGGGATAGATCATCGCTTGCTTGACCTGAGATCTCAAGCGGACGATCTTTTCCAGGAACTCGGCCAAACGTCGCAACATGGTATCGAGAGAACCGCTCTGCTCTCCGGATGCGACGAGGTTGCAGTACAGATCGTCAAAAACTCTCGGAAATTTTCGCTTGGCTTGATGGAGCGTCGATCCTGCTTCAACATCGCTCCTCACATCTTTGATCACTTGTTTGAAGTATTTATTCTTCGTCTGCTCGGCCAGGATCGTCAATCCTTGGATCAGCGGCAGCTCGGCATCGATCAACACCGAGAGCTGCCGGCTGTAGACCGCCAGCTCCTTGAGTCTGACCTTCTGGGTTTGCAGAAAAGGTATCCGAAATGCGGCTTTTTTCCGTTCGATATCTATGACCGTGATTTGCTCCCTCTGGAGGGTCGACGATAGATCCTCCACAGAGCGCGCGACTCGCCTTCCTTCAACGATATCTCCGTAACGGTTTTTTCCCTTCCATTGATAAACAGGCATTTTTCACCCCTCTTTATTTTCTCATTTGCTCTGGAGTAAAGGACCGTGAAGTCACCCTCAATCCTTCCTTCCTTTGAATGATATCCGTCAACTCTTCAGGTTTGGATGTGATATTCATGGCTGTCTCGTATGTGATCTGTTGTTTAAAATACAAGTTGGCCAACGATTGATTAAAAGTCTGCATTCCGAACTTCTCCTGTCCCATCTGCATGGCCGCATAGATCTGATGCTCTTTGCTCTCTCTTATGAGGTTCCTGATGGCCGAATTCGGAATGAGGATCTCCATAGCAAGGACCCGTCCCTTCCCGTTGGCATGAGGCAAAAGTGCCTGGGTTATGACAGCCTCCAGACTCATGGACAGCATGACTCTGACCTGCGCCTGGTAGGATGAAGGGAATATATCGATGATCCTGGAGATGGTCTCGACGGCCGAATTGGTATGCAGAGTGGAAAACGTCAAGTGGCCTGTTTCCGCCACCCTGAGGCAGGACTCGACGGTCTCCAAGTCTCGCATCTCGCCCACCAGGACGACATCCGGGTCCTCCCGCAGGACAGACCGGAGGGCATTCGGGTAGGAAAGGGTATCCACATACAGCTCTCTCTGATTGATGATAGCTTTTTGGGGAGTGAAGAAATACTCGATCGGGTCTTCGATGGTGATGATATGGACAGGTCTTTCTTTGTTGACATGGTTGATCATACAGGCCAATGTCGTCGATTTACCGCATCCCGTAGGACCCGTCACCAGGACCAAACCTCGTGGCAAATAGCAGAGCTGGGCGAGTCTTTGCGGGATCCCCAGCTGTGAAAAACTCCACATGATGGGCAAAAACCTTCTAAACGCTGCGGCTACGGCTCCCTTTTGCATAAAAACATTACCCCTGAACCGTCCGAGATCTTGAATGCCGAACGAAAAATCCAGCTCCATCTTTTCCTCGAACATTTTTTTCTGTCTGTCGGTCAACAGAGCATAGATAAGATTCTTCGTTTCCGCCGGCGAAAGAGGCGGGTGGTCGAGCGAGACAAGCGTTCCGTGGATCCTCAGTCGGGGGGGGACATGAGTTGTGATGTGCAGGTCGCTGGCATCTTTTTCCACAGCAAGCTGTAATAATTCTTGAATTGTTAAAGCCATTTTATACCTCCGTGTCTCTCACGGTCTCTCTTAATACTTCTTCTATCGATGTGACACCTTCTTTGATCTTTAGAAGCCCACTCCGCCTCAGTGTGATCATTCCCTGCTCCATAGCTTTCTTTTTGATCTCTTTGGAATGGGCCTTGGCCAAGATGAGATCCTTGATCTCATCGGTCACTTCCATCACTTCAAAAAGCCCGATTCGTCCCTTGTATCCGGTGTTATGGCAGGCATTGCACCCAGCAGGCTTGTAAGCCTTGACTTTGGGCGCCTCTTTGGCCGAGTATCCGATATCCACGAGAGCTTCTGTCGTGAGATTGTGTTTTGCCCTGCATTTCTTGCACAGACGCCGCACCAAACGTTGGGCGACAATCATGAACACCGAATCGGCCACGAGAAATGCCTCCACATTCATATTCACGAGTCTGACCACAGTGCTCGACGCATCATTGGTGTGGACCGTGGAAAAAACAAGGTGCCCGGTGAGGGCGGCCTTAATGGCGATGTCAACGGTCTCGAAATCACGCATCTCTCCCACAAGCATGATGTCCGGGTCCTGCCGCAAGAAGCTTCGAAGGGATGTGGAAAAGTTGAGGCCGATCTCATCCCGAATGTTCACCTGATTGATTCCGGGAATATAAAACTCGACGGGATCTTCGGCTGTCATGATATTTTTTTCCAGCGAGTTGATCGTGGAGATAGCCGAATACAGGGTGTTCGTTTTTCCGCTTCCCGTAGGCCCTGTTACGAGCACAATCCCCCAGGGCCTTCGGATCCCTTTTTTGAACAGCTCCAACGATTCCTTTTCAAAACCCAGGTCTTCCAGGTTGAGCTTCAGCATCGATTTATCGAGGATACGAACAACGATTTTTTCTCCGAAGATCGTGGGGACACTGGAGACACGCATATCCACTTCCTTTTTATTCCCATTCTCGAGCTTGACTCTCATCTTGATCCGGCCATCTTGAGGCAGACGTTTTTCAGCGATGTCCATGTTCGAGAGGATCTTGACGCGAGAGATCACGGGATTCTTGAACTTCATCGCCAGATTCATCATCTCATACAGCGTGCCATCCAGGCGGTAACGCACACGGAAGGCCTTCTCGTAGGGTTCAAAATGCACGTCACTGGCGCCTTTTTTGATGGCATCGATAAAAACCGTGTTGACGAGAGTAATGATCGGGGCCTCTTCGGTCGAGTGGACCAGCTCTTCGATGTCATAGTCCTCTTCGTCTTCTTCGATGATATTGACGGTTGTGTCCTCAGCCTGTTCGATTTCGTCTACGATCTGCTTCACCCGCAGCGAGTCGGATGTTCCGTAATATTTTTTAATTGCATTGGAGATCCCCGTTTCAGATGCAATGACGGGTTGGATGCTCAATCCTGTCCTGAAGCGGATATCCTCGATAACATCCAGGTCTGTCGGATCCACCATGGCCAGTGTCAAAAAGGATCTGATCCTGTGGATCGGCATGATCAAATACTTCTTGGCGATCTCCACAGGGATCAAGTTTATGACATCCGGGTAGACTTCGAATTGGTCTAAATTGATATAGGGATAACCCAGCTGTCGGCTCAACGCCTGGGCCATATCCTCTTCAGATATATAGCCGAGGCTTACAACAGCCGTGCCTGTACTGACATCGTTCTTCTTTTGAAAATCCTGGACTTCCCTCAACTGCTCCTTGTCGAGAAGCTTTTCCTGTACGAGTAATTCGCCTAAATTAGAGCCCATAGTTGTTGTCCATTTACAATAATGAGTTTAACAATTTTTGTCAATACAAAGAAATTAGCTACAAAATTTGTCAATGT
>JASFEP010000003.1:0-41097 GCA_050124775.1 Candidatus Aminicenantota bacterium | reverse complement strand
AGCCGAGGAATTCATCGAAAATTCTACACGGGGTGCCTTTGATATCGATTACCACCACATCGACGAAGAGACACGTCAAAAGCTGGCCGCTCTCGGATACATCGGGACCTTTTCCAATCAGACCCAGCTTGAAGGAAGGGTCCTGGGTAATCCACGGGAAAAGATCACGATCTTTAACCGGCTCTCTCAGTCGAAAGAGCTCATGCTGGAGGAGAAGTATGATGAAGCGGTGGCTTTAATAAATCAGATTATTGAAGAAGATCCGGATGTCATCGATGCGTACTTTACTCTGGGAAATTTGTACTTTAAAAAGCGCGAGTTTGATAATGCCCTGGACAGTTTTTTAAAGGTGTTCGATAAGAGACAGGACTCCTTCACTGTCATCAACATCGCCAACGCCTACATGGGAAAGGGAGATATTGAGGAAGCGGACAAATTCCTGACAAGCATCGTCGATTCCATACCACCCGATTCTCAGCTCTATTATGTCTTTGGAAACATAAAGAACCTTAAAGAGGATTATGAGGGAGCCATTAAATACTATGAGGAATGCATAAAACTCAATCCTTCCTCCGCATCGGGCTACAGTGGTCTAGCAGGCACCTATGTGGCTCTTAAACGATTCGATGAGGCAGAAACGTATCTTAGTAAAGCCCAGGAGTTCAATCCTACACTCAGGAATCTCCATTACCATTGGGCGCTCCTCCATGAGGAAAAAGGAGATCTGGCCAAGGCTGCAGACGCGTATAAACAGGAACTGGAAAACATCCCCCACAACTTCAAAGCATGCTTCAACCTTTCTCGGGTTTACAGAAAGCAGGGAGATGTTTTTGAAGAGGAAAAATACCTGAACAAGACGATGGAGCTCAATCCCCTCTTTCCGATGAGCTATTTCTACTTGGCGCGGATCTACATGAATCGCGGGGAACGGTATGATGAGGCCGTTTCACTCGTCGAAAAAGGAATCGAGCTGAAGCCGGCCAAAAAGGACCTCCCACTGGGATACTTTCTCCTTGCGGACCTCTATAACAGGCTCGGACAGCTTGCCAAATCAGAGGAATATGCCCGTCAGGGGCAAGCTCTCGTACAAGAAAACAGCAAGAACAACGATCCCTCCAAATAATCTTCAATTCTTTCATGAGCCTTAGATTTGCCTAATCCGTGCCTCTCCGAGTGGAGAGCGATCTTTAGCGGGGATTATTAAGGCAGCGTGTTTTGGGAAGAGCTCTTTTTTGTCTTGAAGTAAATGAAAGAACCAAGGGCAAGAGTAATAAAAACTCCGAAACAAAGGGAAAGTTCGTACCTGAGAACATTCGCCGTATTTTTAGGCGGGACAAAAAAGAATAAAATAGCGATCAGAACGAAAAATTCACCGCATATAACCGTTGCCCACAGGCCGATTTTGCCGAAGGGAATGATGTAAGGCCTGTCTCTATCCGGGTAAAGCCTTCTGAGTCTCAGGACCGCTGGGAACATCACACAATATGGGAGGAGGAATATAACTGAGGAGAGAGCGAATATCGTCCAGAAGATCTGCTGGATATTGGGCATGCCGATCGAATTCCCGACAATCAGCACGGTCGCGATAATACCCATGATCACGAAGGCGTAATCGGGGGACTCGTGCTTCGGGTGCTTGTGGCCCAGGATCTTGACTTTTTTGTCCAGTCCCGTTTCTGCGATAACGCAGTTGGCACCGTAAGCCCAGGCGAACACAAAGGTGTAAAGGCTCAGCAGGAAGACGATGATAAGAAAATAGTAAAGCCCGACGAATTCCTGACCCATGGTCCTCAAAACGAGTGCGCGGAAGGCATCGCTGATACCCGTGACGATGTTGATTTCGTCGGCTCTGAATATAGCCAGCATCCCGAAGGCCGATAGGATGTAGAGAAAGGCGATCAGTATCCCTGCCAGAAATATGGCTTTGGGAATGTTTTTTCGGGGATTGTCCAGTTTGTCGGAAAAACTGCTAACCAGTTCGAATCCCAAAAAGTTGTACACGACGACCGGCATAAATGCCAATGTCGAGTCCCAAGTGATCGCCCATTCCGGGGGAGTGAAGCTGTTCGCCAACTTGAATCTCAAAGCATAGAGGATTCCGAAAAACCCCAGAAGCAGAAAGAGCAAAGTTTTGATGAGTGCTCCCGTATTCGTGACGAAATCGCTCGCTGTGATGTTTTTTCGGCCCAGAAAAACGATAGTCCAGACCAAGGCAATTCCGATCAAAGTCTGCATTGCGGTCGTCGCGCTTTGGGAGAGGCCTGGAAAAAATGTGGATAAGAAAACGGCCGCAAACGTGACGAACATGGAAGACATCCAGTAGACGACATTAATCCAGTAGAGCCAGGAGACCATCGTTCCCCAAAAATCGCCGAACGCCTGCCGAGTCCAAACGTAGATCCCACCGGCTTTCGGCCAGCTCGAGCCCAGCTCAGCTGTTGCAAGACCATAAGGAAGGAAGAAGAATAGAATGCCCAGGATGCGCCACGTCATTCCCTGAACGCCCATACTGGCGCCCGCAGCGATCGTATCCACGCTCAGAATGCCGCACACATTGAAGAGAACGATGTCGAACAGACGCAGTTTCTTTGTGTTCTTTGGCGATCCCATTTTCCGTTTCCTTTTTATAACACACACCTTCTTTTATTGAAATGGGAGGGGTAAAGGATTAGAATGATTTTTTCAGGAGTCAAACAATAGAGGAAGGAGGGACAATATGATCAAAAACACAATCCTCACAAGCGTTCGGCTTTTTTCTGGGGCGGTCTTCGTTCTCTTACTGGGATGTTTGGTGTTTGCACAGCAGGAGGGAAAAGCGCTTGTCCTCCAGGAGATGAGCTGGACGGATGTTGCCGAATATTTGAAGACCAGCGATATGGTGATCATTCCTCTCGGGAGTACGGAACAACACGGTCCCCACATGCCTCTGGGCACCGATTTTTATGAGGCTGTTGGCATGTCGAAGATGATCTCGGCTAAGACCGGGGTTGTGGTCGCTCCCGTGTTGCTCTCTGGATACAGTGTCTACCATTCCGGATTTGCCGGGTCGCTGAGCTTGAAGCCGGAGACTATGGAGCAGGTGCTTTTCGAGACGGCCGAAATGCTGATGAAATACGGGTTCCGCCGTTTTATGTTCTTCAACTATCACGGCGGGAATCACATCGTGGAAAGCAAGGTCATTCACAGGATAAACCACACGACCGGGGCCTGTGCGGTGGCCATCGGCGCAGGGGCTTCGTTCCAGAGATATTCAGACGATATCCCAGGCGTTTACGACACACATGCGGGGATCAATGAAACGTCGATCATGCTCTACCTCAAACCCGAGCTGGTCAAGATGGAACTGGCCGAGAAGCCTGAGTTCAAAGCGTCCCAGAAAATTCAAGAGATTATCGATGGGGGCCAGAAAAATCCCGATCTCTATGCCCTTTTGAGCACGGTCCAGGGTGTGCCCGAAGCAACCAAAAAAGGGGGCGCCAGCCATGAGCTCTCGAGCAACGGGATTTGGTCCACGGGTGATCCCAAAAGAGCCACACGGGAACGCGGTGAAAAAACAGTCAACGCCATGGTCACGAGTGCCGTCGAGTTCATCGAAGCCTGGAAAAAGATGGGAAAGTAAGCATTTCCAAAACCGTGACGAATGAATGTCCGTGTGCCCCAATTGGTGGTGCGAAAACACGCTCAGTTTCCCCACCGAGGAAACTTCGCTCGGATTCGAGCTTTCCTCACATCTCCTAAAGGAGATGCACCATGCCCGTCAAGCTCTTCTCACGGTTTTCTCCACCACACAATTGGACCACTCAATAACGCATAACGCGTACTTGCCTTCACGGTTTCGGAAATGCCCACGATGGGAAATTAAGAGTTGCGCTGCCTTTAATAATTATCTATACTGGGCAGTTCGCGTGAGTCGAGATCGAAAAGTCAGGTTGTGTCTCACGCGCATATTATAGAGGAGAGAACCCATGAAACAAATAAGCGAGCAGGTTGAAAATGCCATCGTAGAGGCCATCAAATTAGAGATAAACGGACGGAAGTTCTTTAATCATGCAGCGGATGTCACCAGCCACGAAACGGGGAAAAAGATGTTCTATTTCCTCGCTAATGAAGAGGTGAAACACCTGGAAACCTTCGGCAAGATGTTCACGAAGATCCTCGGCGGCACCGATTGGAAGCAGTACATCAGGGATGAGGTCGAGGAAGGCGAAGCGCCGCTCATCACAAAGCTCAAAGAGAACATGAAAAGAGAAGATGCCAAGGGAGAGGTCGAGGCTCTTCGGGTAGGGATGGAGCTCGAGGAAAACGCGATCAGGTTTTTTTCCCAGGCTTCGGCGGACGCAGACGATCCGGTTGCTAAAAAGATCTTCCGGGAGATCAGCGAAGAAGAGAAATTCCACTACGATCTGCTCCAGGCACAGTATGATTCTGTGTCCCGTTCAGGATTCTGGCTTGGAAGCGCAGAATTCCAGATGGATGGCAAGTGGTAATTTGACCGCCCCTGCCGTTTAACACTTCATAGAGAGAGCCATCTGAGGGAGGAGCCCACATGAAAAAAAACAACGCAATCGTCTTGGGAGGCGTCTTATTGTTTTTGTTCTATGGGATGATGGCCTGTTCATCCCAGCAGAAGGATGGCGATTTTGCCGCTCGGGTCAGCGAGCTTCACGATAAAGTCTTAACGGTGGATACGCATGCGGATACGCCCTCTCGCCTGCTGAGCGGGGATTGGGACATCGGAGAGCGGCATGAATCTACAGGCAGAAGAGGCTCCAAGATCGACCTCCCCCGTATGGCAGAAGGCGGTTTAGACGCGGAATTCTTTGCTGTGTTTGTGGGGCAGGGAGAACGGACTCCTGAAGGATATAAAAACGCTAAAGAGCGTGCTTTCCGCGTGCTCGATGCGATCCACAAGATGTGCGCAGACTATCCTGAGCTTGTGGCTCTAGCGACATCTCCTGAGGATGCCTACAGGTTCGAAAAAGAGGGCAAGCGGGCCGCCTTTATCGGGATGGAAAACGGGTACCCGATTGGAAAGGACCTGACTCTGATCGAGAAATACTATGATAGAGGTGTCCGCTATATCACTTTTTGCCATTCAAGGGATAATGACATCTGCGATTCATCCACGGATTCGGGAGACCCGGAAGATAAAGGCTTATCCGATTTCGGAAAAGAGGTTGTGACCGAATGCAACCGCTTGGGTATCATGATCGATATCTCCCACGCATCTGAAAAGTCCTTCTTTGATATCATTGAAACGACAAAGGCCCCGATTATCGCTTCTCATTCGAGCGTGAGAGATCTCTGCGACCATCCCAGGAACTTAACGGATGATCAACTGAAAGCTCTTGCCAAGAATGGCGGTGTCATCCAGATCTGTTTCGTTTCCAGTTTTATAAAAGAGCACCCTCCCAATCCTGAGCGGGATGCCGCCCTCAATGCACTCAGAGAGAAGTATGGATCCAGACGAGACATCCGCGATGAAGCCGAAAGAGCCAAGCTCTATGCCGAGTACCAAGCAATCTATGAAAAATATCCCGGGGAGACAACCACTTTACAGGAGTTGGTCGACCATATCGATCATGTCGTCGCGCTCATCGGTGTGGATCATGTAGGTATCGGCACGGATTTTGATGGCGGCGGGGGGGTCGAAGGGTGTAATGATGTCAGCGAGATGCCCAACATCACGGAAGAACTCCTTAGGCGCGGATACAGTGAAGAGGATATACGGAAGATCTGGGGAAAAAACATCATGCGTGTTCTGACTCGAGTCATAGAGGTCTCTCGAGGCTCATAAGATCGAAGCCTCAATCCCAAACACATGCCTTGGCGCAAAGATTGCGGGTATTTTGTAAAAAATGTTTACAAAAAATGTTCTACGAGTCTTCCATTATCTCTCTAAATTATTTATATTAAAGAAATTACTAGTCATGTTGAAAATGGCATAAAACTTGCCTTTTATTTGCCTTAAGACGTGTGTTCTTTTATCATAATTGGAAATCAAGATGTCTAGAAAGTTGACGTGGCTCCTTGCAGTGATCCTTTTATTCCTGTTGGGCGGACCTTCCCTTCTCTCCAGATCTGCGGGCATCCGCAAGGATATTCAACCCAACTACGGAGGGATTTTCCGGCTCAAATCATTCACTGATGTCTACAGGACGGAGCTCGACCCGATAAGCCCGAATTCCTTCATTTTTCTTTCCGAACAGATCTATGACGGCTTGGTGGGATTGGACAAGAACCTTCACATCCAGCCGGCTCTTGCCGAATACTGGGAGATATCTTCGGACAAAAAGGTCTACACATTTTATTTGCGGAAGGGGGTTAAATTCCATCATGGAGAAGTGCTTGATGCCGCCGACGTCAAATATTCTCTGGAGCGGATCCTCGACAAGGAATCGAATTCCCCTTATTATCAATTCTTCGTCAACCGGGTGGAAGGTGCAGCGGATTTTCGAGAGGGGAGATCCGACCATGTCAGAGGATACAGTGTCGTTGATGACTTTACCTTCAAGATGAAGCTCACTAAACCCTTTGTTTCAGCCCTCTATTTGATGAGCATGAATTTTTGCAAGATTCTTCCTCGCGAAAAAGCCACCGCAGAAGGAAGAGATTTTTTCCGCAGGCCTTCGGGGACAGGTCCCTTCATGTTCGATTTTTGGGTAAGGACGACAAGGCTCGAGATCGCGGGCATTCATCTCAAACGCAATCCCGAATACTTCGCAGGCCCGCCCTATCTGGACGGGATCGAGTTCTGCTCCCTGTTCACCATCGATCACTTCTACAACGAAGAGATCGATGCTATCCCCATCCTGTCCAGAAGATTGCTCGATTCGGAGTTTCAGCTCTACGAGGACGGACCGATGACACATTATTTTCTGGGATTAAGCTGCAGGATTCCTCCTCTGAATCGGGCGTCGGTGCGGAAGGCTCTTTCTTTGGGCTTTGATAAACAGTCGATCGTCGAAGCGGCCAAAGATATAAAATATCTCCGTACTGCCACGAATAACTATATTCCTTCCAGTTTGCCGGGATTTTTTCCACCCCATGAAGGAGAACCCTCTAATTTGGTGAAAGCCAAGGAAATGCTGGAGAGAGAGGGTTTTTCTGAGAATGATCGGTTCCCTCGGGTTACCGTATATTTTAAATTACCGCGAACAGACGAAAAACATAAAATTTATAGAGAATTGCGGGATCAACTCAGGAATCTCAACATCGACTCCCGTCTGAATTTCTATGAGTCCCCCAAAGAATTACATAAAACGAAGGCCCCCTACATGATTTTCGTCGAGAGGAACATGAGCTTTCCTGATCCTGAGGATATGATCCGCCCTCTTTTTCATTCCAAATCCCTTTTTAATGTGTTTGGATACACCAATCCCAAGCTCGATGATCTTTTGCAGATGGCAGAAGTCGAGAGGAGTTGGAAAAAAAGGATCGGCCTTTTCCACAAGATCGAAGAGGTGTTGTTCGAGGATGTCCCGGCCATTCCTTTGTTTTCTCACCAGAACAGAGTGGCCATTCAACCCTATGTTCGCGGAGTGGAGTATCCCTCGCTGGGATTTTACTACTTAGACGCTAAAAAGATTTGGCTTGATAAATAAAAACATTATTATTTATCTACGTATAAAGTAATGAGGCCATTGCTGATGAGCTTGCGGACAAAATTTATTCTTGCCGTCATTCTCTTGCTTTTTGTACTCGTAGGACTGATCTTCTTCGTCATCGAAAAACGGGAAGTGAGTGCTATCCATTCAGAGCAAATCAGCAGGGGTTTTCTGGAAGCACAGTATCTGATCCAGTTGAATTATGACGAGTTTGTGGTCTTCAGGGATGTTGCAGGTGCCGAGGAAAATATTGAAAAACAGATCAACGAAAAATTGATCTACATCGTGTTTTATGATGCCAACAACTCTCCTTTTGCCGGGAATGAATTTATCAAAACCTATAAAGAGATCTACCAGAATAGCAACTTCGCCGAAAGAGAACTTGAAGGAGATTACTTCTCTGAAAGAAGGGAGCTCAGGGCTCCAGAAATCGGTAATATCTTGCGAGTGCTGGAGATCGAAGCGCCCATCTATGTCGAAGGCTCTCCTCGCAGGTGGGGTTCTGTCAAGATCGGGCTTTCTATGGAGGAGGCACGGGCAGAGATCAGAGATACGCATATCAAGCTGGTGTTGATCGCAGGTCTCGGACTTTGTGTCGGCATTATCGGGTCGATTCTGCTATCCAGGGGCATCACCACGTCGCTGAAAAAATTGGTGGACGGGACAGTGAGGATCTCCAAGGGTGATTTTTCTCACAGGATCGACCTTTCATCCCGCGATGAGCTCGGTGGGCTTGCGCAAAGCTTTAATGTGATGAGCGAACAGCTTCTTCTTACCAAGAAACGGATGGAGGAAGCCAGTAAAAAGCTGGTCCATGCAGAGAAACTGGCGTCCATCGGGCGCTTATCGGCCAGTATCGCTCACGAAATCAGGAATCCTTTGACATCGGTCAAACTCAATGTCCAAAAGGTCGCCGAGAGCGAATGTTGGGGGGAGATCGAAAAAGGACATCTGGATATCACTCAGGAGGGGATCGAGCATATCGAGAATTTCATCAAGGAACTGCTTAACTTCACCAGGGTTTCCGAGCTAAATTTCTGTGACTTTCCCATGGATCAGGTCATAGACAGTTCGCTCAAGATGGTATCCGACTCGTTGGATCTGAAAAATATTCAAGTCAAGAAGGACTATCAGTCGGGGTTGCCGGCCGTGTATGTGGATGGCGATAAAATGCGATTGGTGATCGTCAACATCCTCCGTAATGCCTACGAAGAGTTGGAAGAGGGAGGTGAGATCGAAATCATCCTCTCACTCAGGGAAAATGAGGCGGGTAAAGAGATCAGGATAGAAATTTCCGATAACGGGAAAGGCATTGCTGAAACCGAGTGGGACAATATTTTTGAACCGTTTTACACGACAAAGTCGGCCGGCATAGGGCTGGGCCTGGCCAATGCCAAGAAAATCGTGGAACAGCACAATGGATCCATCCGGATCATAAACAAAGAAGGAAAAGGAGCGTGTTTCGAGATCCTTATTCCTTGTGGGGAAGTCCAATGAAATCGATCTTAATCATTGATGATGATCCTTTAATCAGAAAAACTCTCTCCTCCCATCTCGCCAAGGATAAGTTCGAAGTCCTGATGGCTGAGGATGGAAAGGAAGGTCTTGAAAAGTATGATCTGTGTAATCCAGATCTCGTTATACTCGACATCCGGCTGCCCGACATGGATGGTCTGGAAGCGTTGAGATTGATCAAAGAAAAAAATAAAAACGCTTCGATCATTATCATGACGGCCTACGACGATATGAAAACTACGGTGGATGCCATCAAATTGGGGGCTTTCGAGTACCTGGTGAAGCCTCTGGACCATGTCGAGCTGGATCTTACCGTCGCCAAAGCTTTCCAAGTTCAAAATCTGGAAGATAAGCTCAGCTATCTCGTCGAAGAAAAACAGAAAGAATACACCATCGATAATATCATCGGCCGTTCTCCCCAGATGAGGGAAATCTTCAAATTGATAGGTTCTGTGGCTCCGACCCGTACGAATGTGCTTATCCAGGGAGAAAGCGGTACGGGAAAGGAATTGGTCGCCAAGGCCATCCATTACAACAGCCCTTATAACCGCGAGCCTTTCATCGTGATCAACTGTTCCGCCATCACGGATACCCTGTTGGAGAGCGAGCTCTTCGGGCACGTGAAGGGGGCCTTCACCGATGCCGTATGTGAGACAAAGGGAAAGTTCGAGATCGCTGGCAAGGGGACTCTTTTTCTCGATGAGGTCGGGGATGTTTCACCGAGCCTTCAGTCGAAGCTGCTGCGGGTGATCGAAACACGGGATTTTATGAAGGTCGGGGGAGAAAAAATCCTCAAAACAGAGGCAAGGATCATCGCGGCTACAAACCAGGACCTGAGGGCATTGATCGAAAAAGGAACCTTCCGGGAGGACCTCTACTACCGCCTCAAGGTTGTGGTGATTCATCTCCCTCCTTTGCGTGAGCGAAAAGAGGACATCCCGGAGCTTGTCGCTTATCTGCTGGAGAAGATCAACAGTCAGCTCCGAAAAAATGTCAGGAAAGTTCCTCCTCCGGTGATGAAAATATTAAAGGAGCATACATGGCGAGGGAATGTTCGAGAGCTGGAGAATGCCTTGACCCGTGCCGTCATTTTGGCGAAGGGGGACGTCATTCTCGAAGAGAACTTGCCTCTCGAGGGAAGTGAGAAAAAAGCCCTTCCAAGAGAACTTGTCCCTATTAAAGATGTAGAGATGAACTATATCCAGCATGTCCTCACAGAAATGAAGGGGAACAAGACCAAAACCTGTAGAGTACTGCAGATCAGCCGGCCGACACTCGATAAAAAGATCAAAGAATACGATCTAAAAATCTAGGAGTTAATTTCGCCGAAGAGTATATTCTTCGGGTATGTAAACGCATTTTACCCCATGTAAATAAATTTGTCCTGGCTTTTTGGCGGATTCCTCCCGCCTCGATACTTTTCCCCTAGAAAGTCCAAAAAATTGTCCATATGGCACGAAATCTGCAGACAATAGTCAATGTTTGAAGGAGGAGAGAAGAATTCACTCAGGATGTCAAAAATGCAAGAGAAAAAAATTGTGATCGTAGACGATGACGACAGCATCAGAAAGACCTTCTTCATGATCCTCCATGATAATTACAGAGTCTATCTGGCAAAGGATCCGAAAGAAGCTTTGCACCGGTTCAAAAAAACCAATGTGGATCTTATCATCGCGGATTTGAAATTACCCGATATAAGCGGGCTGGAATTGATCGCCAAGTTCAGGGAAGCCGGATACAAAGGTGAGGCGATATTGATATCGGGTTTTCCCGATATGATCGATATGGATGAATTGAACCGTCTTTCGATCGGCCACTTTTTCGTAAAGCCTTTGGACCTCAATGCACTCAACCATTCCATTGAATATCTTTTGAATGGGAAACACGGTAATGAAAAGAGAGTGTAGGGAAAGACGATATGCCGAATGGAATACGCAGATTAGATGAAGGCATTAAGACGAGCGGAATGACATACATTCATCCCGCCTGGTATTCCTTCATCAAATACTGCGAATCCATAAGGTTCGGTGAGATCGATCGGCTCAAGATTCAAGATGGTCTCCCCATGTTGGCCGAAGAGGTGAAGAAAAAAATTAAATTTACGGGATAAAAGGAGAGATACGATGGCTACGGAAAATTTACAGACGGACCAAACTTTTCCCCCTCTTGGAGCGCCGCTCGGCAGGGCATACTCTAAGACGGAATCTGTCGAAAAAATAAGCCCTGAGTATCTCGATGAATGGAAAGAAAGAACCTTTCGTAAGGAGGTCTTCGAGCTTTTCATTGAGTATTTTTGTATCCGGCAAAGAGTGCCTTTCAAAGAACTCATCGGCAGTGTGGAAAAGAGTATTTTGATCCGTGCCCTCTCGCAGTGCAAGGGATGTCAAAAAAGCGCAGCAAAATTCCTGGGTATCAAATACACAACGCTGAACGAAAAGCTGAAGAGGTACAATATCCGCTTCGATAAAAAACCCTTTTAAATCCTTTGATTGTCCTTTCGGTTTTTTGCCCATCTGCATGAATGTCTCCATGGGGTCCGTTTTATCTCCCTTTTTTTTCGACGGTTCGGCGACTTTGCAAAAGCTTGCCCTATTTCTATGCGGATCCAGCCTATTTTTTAGGAATCAATTCAATTTTTTGAAACAAATTTTACATTTTTTGGATAATCCGGGTTCTTTTCTCTCTAGGGAAAGTTTCTAACCTGTTTTATAACAATAACTTACATTTTTTCGCCTTATTTGGTACGATTTTTGCTGCTCCAAAAAATTGAAATACCAAAGGGTGAAACATACTGCCAATAGATGAGCCGAAAAGCTTTGTGATCAGCTCACCCAGAGGGTCAAAGAGTCTTCCAATAGAGAAGGGAAAGCTTTTGGCATAGGGATTTGGCAGGATATTTTACGAATCATTCAGATTAAGCAGCTGACTGAAAATACAGAGGCTGTCGGGTGTTCCAGTGAACCCGACAGCTTTTTTTTTGGGAGATTAGCGATGAGACGATCTTATCTGGCTGTCAGTTTCGCTTGTGTTTTTTTCGTCTGCCTCTCATCAGGTTTTGGGCAACAGAGGTTGGATGGCTCCGTAATCGGAAAAGTGGTCGATGTGGAAGACCGACCTCTTCCCGGTGTTACGGTCAAAATAGAGGGGAAAGCTTTGCCCTACCCTTTGAGGTTCGTCACAACTGAAACGGGTATTTTCCGCTTTCCGACGTTACCCCCCGGTGATGATTATGAGCTAACTTTTGAGGTGCTGGGCTTTAAAAGCGTTACCCGGAGCGGATTGCGCGTGAATGTCGGCAAAACATTGTCTGTATCCATCGTTATGGAAATGGGAGGTTTGGAAGAGGATGTCACTGTGGTCGGTTTTTCACCTGTTGTCGATGTCAGATCGTCGAAGACGTCGGTCAACTATGCCAGAGATTTTATTTATCACATTCCTATGTCGCGAGACCTGTATGATGTTCTCAACTCCATCCCCGGAGCTGTGTCTGAAAATGTGGATTACAGGAGAACTTCTTTTATTTCGGGGGGGACTGTCCGGGGCAACCAATATTCTGTGGATGGTGTCACTATCAACGACCCTGTCGTCATGTATCCTATGACGAATATCAATATCGATGTTTACGAAGAGGTGGAATTTGGCCTTTACGGTCATCCGGCGGATGTGGGATTGGCTGACGGAGGATTCGTGAACATTGTGACAAAATCAGGGGGCAATGATTACCATGGGGGTTTCACAGCAGAATATTTCAATGACACAATGACCGAGAGCCTGATAAGCCAGGAAGATCTCAAGTCCATTGGAATGGAGAAGCCGATGGGGCGAAGCTCCTGGAGCGATATTTCGATGTACTTGGGCGGCCCCATTGCAAGAGACCGCATCTGGTTTTTTGCGAACGGCCGTTATTACACGTGGACACAAGATTTCAATCTCGTGTCTTGGGACGACACCATCATGAGCCGTGAACGGGTGTACACACAGGAGCAAGGCCCTCATGAGGAGACAAATATTTTTGGAAAATTGACCTTCCAGCTCACTCCCGAGATCCGTCTTATGGGCATGTATAATCTGGCGAACATCACCGAAGATTACTACACGCATCGGCTTTCGAGTTATACGGATAGAACTGCGACATCGCGTTGGGATGGAGAGAAGGGTCACACCCTGAGCTTTCAGGTGAATTGGGTCACGAGCCAGAATTACTTCATGGACATCAGGATAGGTTACAATTATCGTTATTTTCCTTTGCCCTTCAGTGATTACGCCCTGGAGGATGCCCCTCAATTCTGGGACCGTTATTGGGGAATCTACCGGAATAATTCCAGGTTTCAGGAAGAATATACGCGAAAAAGACTCAATCCATCTATGATGGTTACGCTTTTTGCGGACGATCTTTTCGGAACAAACCACGAGATCAAGGTTGGCTTGGAATATGAATGGGTCGCCAGTAAATGGGATTGGTGGAGAGGAAATCCCGTGCGATTCGATTATTTTGACGGAAATATTTATTCCTACCCCACATCTCTCTCACCGAACAGGGGATTTGTTACCATCTATACTTGCGGGCCCACTATCTCGTCCTCCATCGAGGAAGACTCTAAAAAAAGATTTGGCGCTTTTTTTCAGGATACTCTCTCCCTCAACGAGCGGCTGACACTAAATCTCGGCCTGCGTTTCGACACCAGCACAGGCCGTTTTCCGAAGCAAAGCAAAGAGGCCACCGCCGATCCCTACGGAATCCTTCAAATTTTGCCAGGACTGGGAGAGCAATCTCCTTACGGCTCCTATGAATTCGAGGGCCGCAATATTCTGACTTGGACACATTTTTCGCCGCGCATCGGCTTCTCATACGATATTTTCGGAGATGGAAAAACCTCTATCAGGGGATCCTGGTCGAGGTATAACGAGTATCTCATGGTCCAGTACTTTAACGCGTTGAATCCCCTCTATCCTCGGGTTGGGGCCTGGTACTGGTACGACGAAAACTATAACAAATTGCCAGATGCAGATGACGGCTACGAGATCTATGATCTGCCGGATAGCCCTTACGTTTACGACCTGGAAAGTGTGCTGGATTCCGAGTCATCGGCCCCATACACCGATGAGTTCACTCTGGGAATCGAGAGGGAGTTGGCGAGGAGTTTCAGTGCTGGGATCACGCTGATCTACAAAAATAAGTCGAATATTTTCGAGGATGTCAACGACTATGGACTCGGCAAAAGTCAAGCATGGAAGGGCTACAGGTCTGACAGTCCTTACTGGGAGGAGTTCACGTTCAACGATCCCGGAGACGATGGATTGTTCGGTACGGATGACGACAAGACGTCATTCTGTTATGCAGAGCTCGCCACTTCGCCAGGGGGCAGACACTGGTTTTACACAAATCTGGATGTGGGCTTCCGAAAATATGCCGCTCTTCAGTTTGTCCTCAATAAAAGAATGTCCCACAGATGGCAGATTCTCGCATCTCTGGTTTGGAGCAAAGCATGGGGGAATATCGGAGGGCGATACTCTGAGACGGGCGGCGCCTCCCAGAATTACGATACACCCAATTCCCTCATATTTCCTGAAGGAAGGTTGGATTACGACAGGCCGCTGAACATCAAGATCCAGAGCACGATCATCCTCCCCCAGGATTTTATTCTCAGCGGTTACCTCAGTCATCTGTCAGGTGCTCCATGGGCCAGGAGCGTGTGGGTCTATATTCCAGAGGATAAGCGATATCTATTCCCGGGACAGGGTTACCAAGTGATCACAGAAGAGGTGGGAACAAGGCGTACAGCGCCGCTGACGACTCTGGATCTCAGGATCGAAAAGAGATTCCGGATTTCGGATACATTGCTTCTTGGAGGATATATCGATATTTTAAATGCTTTCGGCTGGAGCGGGTATAAGATTGATTCAGACCCAGGCGGCTATTTGGATTATAGGGATCCTGAAAATCCTGTGTTCAAAAGGTATAGCAATTATGGCGATATCACTGCTGCCTACGGTAGCAGGGTCGTGAAAGTCAGTTTGCGACTGACATTCTGAGTCGAATATCCGCGCATTTTTGCCAAGGAGATCCGACTCCCTCATTTCATCCCCCAGAATTTCTGTTGGCTTTCCCCTGGGTGCGCACCGGGTGATTGCGATGATATCGAACGAAACATGGTAGCCAACGTTTTTCCTTAAGAAAAATTGGGCCCAGATGATTCGGATGGATCAATTTCGACCAGTTTTTGGTATAGTAACGTTGAGAGGACGGATAGATACGAAAGATCGTCTATAGGAGATGAGTATGGCAAAGCTCCCTTTTCAAAGACATACACTCCCCTTAATGGGAGTGTTGCTGACCATTGTCGTTTTTATGGGAAACATACATACAGAGCAGTCAGGAATACCCTGTTCGGCCGTGCTGTCAACAGAGTCTCTTGAGACAAAAGTTCGAGCGGATGAGACCGGTACTGTCAAAGAAATCTGGATGGGCGTATACATGGAAGGTGTGAAGGTCGGTTACAGCCACAGCAGGGAGTTCGATGTCGTCCAAAATGGGAAGACATACACAAAGAGTATCCAGGAGTCTTTTCTGAAAGTCACTCGTTTGGGAAGCGATCCTGTTGAGATCTCGACGGCTCAAGATTCTTTGTATGACGCTGAGGGAAATCCCGTGGAGACGATCATCCGCACAAAGCTCTCTCAGACCGAAACTGTCATTCGGGCAGAGGTCAAGCCCGAGAGAATCGTATTTTTTTCCGGAGATAAGCTCTCCAAGGAATTGCCTTACTCTGAAAAATTCGAGTTTGGTGTTCCTCTTGATAAGATCATCGAAGAGCATGGGCTGAATCCTGGAAGGGAATACACCTTCAAAATTCTGGAGCCCCTCACCCGGTCGCTTATCGATGTTTCCTTCGAGGTCATAGAGAAAGAATCCGTGCTTCTGTTGGGAGAGCAGAGGTCTCTCTGGCATGTCCGCACCGAGATGACCGAGGTCTTCCCAATCCTCATGGATGAGTGGATCGATGAGCAAGGCGAGATATGGAAATCCGTCAGTGACGCAGGATTTCTGCATACGACTTCTATTCGCATGCCTAAGGATAAGGCGTTGGAGTTGTCCGAGGAAAATTTGGATATCGCTTTTTCGGTGCTGATAAACTCGAATGTTGAGTTTCCCCGACCCCAAGAGGTTCAAATGGTCACTTTTAGAGTCAGCGGCATCTCTCTGGAGAAGGTCAGAGGTATTCCCTTTGTAGGCCGCAGTCAGAAGCTTTTGGAGGTCAAGGACGATTACGCGACTGTTCAGACGCAGTCTTTGGTGTTTATCGAAAAGGATGCCATACCTTTCCCTGTCGATGGCGAGGAGTTTGTCGAGTATTTGGCTCCCACAACATTCTGCCAGTCCGACGACCCGGATATCCTTCAGATCGCCAGGTCTATCATCGGGAGTGAGCGGAATTCCTGGGCGGCATCGAAAAAGATCGCCGAATGGGTGAATCAGCAGATAGAACCCAACTATGACGTGGGATTCGCCACGGCCAAAGAGGTCCTCGAAAATCGGGAGGGGGACTGTTCGGAGCACACCGTATTGATGGTTGCACTCTGCCGTTCTGTGGGGATACCGGCGAGGGCTGCAGTCGGGGTTATGTACGGGGAAGGGATTTTTGCCTATCACATGTGGCCCGAGGTCTATGTGGGCGAGTGGGTGGGACTGGATGCCAAATGGTTGGCCGTTGATAAAAAAAGCGGTGAATATTACACGGATGCCACCCATATCAAATTGGGTGACAGTGCTTTGGATGAGGGAATCTTCCAGGAAATGGGCCAGGCCATGTCTGAAATCATTGGGAAGCTGAAGCTTGAGGTTTTGGAGTTTAAGGAGGACAGATGATACTTTTAACGCTCCCTCTTATTCTATTATTGTAAATATTGTTTACGGGTGGGATCAAATTTTACCCTTCGAGTCTTATTGTCTTGGGGATATCCGTTTTTTGAATATGGCATAAATTTTGCTCTCATCCATTCGGTTGATACATCGATAGCTGGATTGTGAAAATTATTCTGGGCGGAGGGCAAAAAGGACAACCAGGGGGATCTTATGAGTAAAAAGATGTTTGTTATTCTTCTGCTTTTGATTTTATTTTTCTTCATGTTTTTATCATCTCTCCATCCTTCTTTCACCTTCTAGCGAGGAGGTGCCGGAGTTTTTGGACACATTCTCGCTCCTGTATAGCATTTCTGATTTTTTGGCTCGTTCGTTTTCTCATCTCTGTTTTGGGATTCACATAAAAAAGCAACGTCCTTCCTTCAACCGCGAAATGCCTACGATCGGATTTGATTGATGAGTATTTGCATCATGAGTGATATAATCGTCTGGATATGAAAATCTACCTGGACTGCTATCCGTGTTTTTTCCAGCAGGCGCTCAACACGGCCCGGATGATCGGCGCAAATGAAGACACGATCCATAGGATTTTGCTCGAGGTTAGCACACTATTGCCGAAGATACCTCCGGGGGCCACACCCCCAGAGATCGGCAGGGAAGTTTACAGGATCGTATCGCGATTGACCGGGAACGAAGACCCCTATAGAGAGATCAAGGAACGATGCACACAACAGGCTCTCGCTCTTTATCCGGGGCTGAAGGAGAGGGTGCGGTCGTCGGAGGATCCTTTGAGAATAGCTATCCGGATCGCCATCGCCGGAAATGTGATCGATTTTGGGTCCAACATGCCTTTCGACCTGGAGAAAGACCTCGAATCCATCCTCGATCAGAGATTTGCCATCGATCACTATAAGCTCTTCAAGAGAGCCTTAGCTCAGGCTAGAGACGTTCTTTACATCGCAGATAACGCGGGAGAAACGGTGTTCGACCGCGTTCTCATCGAAGAACTCGGAAAACCTGTGATCTATGTGGTGCGGGAGCAGCCTGTCATCAACGATGCTCTCAGGGAAGATGCCGTCGCGGCCGGCATAGATAAGGTAGCAGACATAATATCTTCGGGGTCGGACGCACCAGGAAATATTTTGCCTTTCTGTTCGGATGAATTTCTCAAGATCTATGAGGCTGCGGAATTTATCATAAGCAAAGGTCAGGGGAATTTTGAGGGACTGTCCGAAGAGAACCGCCCGATCTTTTTTCTCTTGAAAACCAAGTGTCGTGTTATCGCAGATCACATCAAAGTCGACAAGGGGAGTATCATTCTCAAGGGATCGAAGTTCTTCGACAGCCCTTCAACTTCCTGATATCCCGATGAAAGAATTTGCACTTTCGGATTTTGTATTATATTATCCCAATAAAGATTTGAATAATATTTATTGAATTTCGAAAGGAGGACTCATGGGGAATAAAATAGGACGAAGAGAATTCATCAAAAAAAGTGCCCAATATGGTCTGACTGCTGCGGTGGGCGGGACAGCCCTCGGTCATTTCGTTCATGTCCCAAAAGCACTTGCCATGGCCCACGGAGCGCATGATATCGCTGTCGTTGAGGGGGCCGATTATTATGCGAACACCATGAAAGCTGTCGAACTTCTCGGGGGAATGGACCACTTCATTCCTAAGGGCGCAAGAGTTGCCATTCTTCCCAACGTCCAGAGATGGCATCCCGGGACGTTCACTAAACCCGAGATCGTCCGTGCCATCGTCCAGATGTGTAAAAAGGCAGGCGCCGAAGAGGTCAACTGTCTGTCCTGGCTAACGATGGAAAATTGGGAAAAGACCGGGCTCGGAGCTGTGTTGAAGGAAGAGGGAGCCAACTTAAAACTGGTTGCAAGCGATGAGGCGAACTTCAAGCCCGCCAAAGTGCCGATGGGACGGGCCCTCAAAGAGGCGATGATCATGAAGGAATTTTATAACAATGATGTGTTCATCGACATCCCCATCACGAAGGACCACGCTGGAAACAAATTCACGGGAACGATGAAAAATATGATGGGATTGAATCATCGTAAAAATAACAGAGAGAATTTCCACAAACCCGGGTGGAAAACAGAGATCAATGACATCAAACACCTTGACCAATGCATCGCGGATCTCAACACCGTGATTCTTCCCACACTGTGTGTTGTGGATGCCACAGAGTTTATCATCACCAACGGTCCGATGGGCCCGGGCGAGATCACAAAGCCGCAAAAAGTCGTGGCCGGTCAGGACCGGGTGGCCATGGATGCTTATTGCTGCACCCTGTGGGGGCTAAAGCCCGAAGACATCTTCCAGATCAAGATGGCCCATGATCACGGTCTGGGTGAGATGAGCCTTAATAAAGTCAAAATCGCAGAGGTCAAGATATAGCGCGAGCAATCGCGAACTGTCTGTCAAACAAAATACTAAAGTTTTAGTTTAACAGTGGAGAGGAGGACAGGTTTATGGACCAAATATCAAAGCACAAAAATGAAAGGTTCGAGGGATTTTCCAGAAGAGATTTTGTTAAATATTGTCTTATCGGCTCGACTCTTTCAGTCGCGGCCTTGAACAGGTTGAATGCCTCAGTATACCAGAGTATTACATCCTTGAACGCGAAATACATCGAGGATGAATCGCCGGACGGAGTGTATTGGAATGCGGTCAGAAGACATTTTCTCTTTCAGGACGGGGTTATCATGATGAACAACGGGACCGTAGGACCCATGCCCAAACCGGTATTCAACACGTTGATGAAAACCTTCAAGGTCCAGGCCACGAACCCGTATGATACGTATGCGTACATTCCGAGAAAAAAAGAGGAAGTGCGCAGAAAAGTCGCCGAGTTCATTCATGCGGAGCCGGAGGAGGTCGCCATCACCCGCAACACCACTGAGGGAATGAATTTTATTGCCAACGGCCTGGATCTCAAAGAGGGAGACGAGGTCATCCTCTCTACGATGGAGCATCCCGGGGGAACTCATCCTTGGAATCTTAAAGAAAAACGGTACGGCATCAAAATCGTGTACGCGCCCATAGGTTTGCCTCCCGCGAGCGTGGATGAGTTCGTTTCCGGTTTCGAAAAGTATATCACTCCCAAAACAAAGGTCATCAGCATCAGCCACACCGTCTACATATCCGGCCTGATCTCGCCGCTCAAAGAGTTGTGCAAAATGGCTCACGAAAAAGGTGTCCTTGTCCTTGCCGACAGCGCCCACGGGATCGGCATGCTCGACCTCGACATGAAGGAGATGGATGTCGATTTCTTTGCGACCAGTCCGTACAAGTGGCTGGGCGCGCCCACAGGGGTGGGGGTGCTCTATATCAAGAAAGAGCATCTCGATAAGGTCTGGGCTACTCTTGCCACGGGAGGATGGGATAATTCCTCAAGCGCTAGGAAATTCGAGGCCGTAGGACAGAGAGCGGACGCATTGACCATCGCGTTGGGCGAGGCTGTCGATTTCCAAAACCATATTGGTAAACAAAGGATCGAGAGACGAATCAAAACGCTGGCAGGGTATTTGAAAAGAGAGCTCAAAAAAATTCCGGGTGTCCGGCTGCACACATCCGAGGATCCCTACATCAGCGGAGGATTAACCGCTTTTTCCATCGAGGGAATCGAGCCGAGAGATGTTGTCGATTATGTGCGCGAAAAGTACAACATCGTGATCAGGACTGTCGGAAACAGGGAGAAAGGCACGTACGGTCTCCGTGTCTCGACCCATTTCTACATCACACAAAAACACGTAGACATGCTGCTGGAGGGGATCCACCACCTGGTCAAACGAACAGTCTAGTATAGCGGATTCTGTTCCTTTCTTGGAGTAAACCTGAGACCTATCGTCTCAAACTTAATCATTCAGCCTGCGTATATACTACAAATCCTGAACAACATTGGATGTATCTTACAAAGATCGATCAATGAGGCCGGAATATTTATTCCGATCGAAATTGTATTTCCCGAGCTAAAAAGGCATGAGACAGAGCAAGAAGATGTGGAGAAGAAACTCAGCAGGAGCGATAGGTTTGGTGTTTCTCTACCCATTCCTCCTGTTCTCCCAGCAGCCTGAAGAATTAAAGATTCGAGCTGTAAGAGCGGCCGAACCGATCATTGTAGACGGAAAGCTTGACGATATGGCTTGGCAAAGGGCCGAAGTGATCGGCGATCTCACTCAGAGAGAACCCCGGGAGGGAGAGCCCATTACAGAAGCAACCGAGGTTCGCATCCTGTATGACGATGACTATTTATACATAGGTGTTAATTGCTACGATAGCCAACCGGATCAGATTGTGGCCAGCGAGATGCGAAGGGATGCCCCCCTCCAGGATAATGACTATTTCGAGATCTATTTGGACACCTACCACGATCACCGGAACGCGGCCTATTTTATGACAAATCCTCTGGGAGCGCGGAGGGATGCTCTGATCAGCGGGGAGGGCAGCCGAATCAATTGGGATTGGGATGGTTTGTGGTATTCCAAGACCCAGAGGGATGAGTGTGGATGGACGATCGAGATCGCCATTCCCTTTTTCACACTCCGGTTTAAGACCGCGGATCGACAGACTTGGGGCGTCAACTTCGGCCGACACATCGCACGGAAGAGAGAAGAGGCTTATTGGGCACCTATTTCTCGAGATCTAGGGTACTTCGGGAAATACAGGATCTCTTATTTCGGCAATATCACTGGGTTTGAGGGACTCAAACAGGGCAAGCGGCTTCATCTGATTCCCTATGTGATAGCGGGGGGGATTCAGGAGGAAGACGAATCTTCCTTGAGTGCCTCCGGAGACATCGGGCTCGATTTCAAATACCGGCTTACATCCAACATAACAGCAGATTTGACCATCAACACGGATTTTGCGCAGGTCGAGGCAGACCTTGAGCAGTTCAACCTGACCCGGTTCTCTCTCTTTTTCCCAGAAAAAAGAGGTTTTTTTTTGGAGGGCGCGGATCTTTTTTATGTGGGTGAGCTCTTCGATCCTTTTGAACCACCGGGCATGCGATTCTTTTACAGCAGGACCATCGGTCTCTCCGAAGATGGTGAGGAAATTCCTGTTATGGGAGGGTTTAGAATCACTGGAAAAACAGGAGGCTACAGCCTTGGGGTTCTCGATATATTGACCGACAGGATTTCATACACTGTCGATGACGAGGATGTCCGAATAGAGCGGATGAACCATGCGGTTTTTAGGCTGAAAAAGGATTTTTTAGAGAAATCCACCATAGGGGCGATGGTCCTTAGCCGAGAGTCTCTCGACAGTTCGCACTACAATCGCGGAGCCGTCTTCGATGTTAACCTGGCTTTCGGCCAGTCTTTCCGTGCAGAGGGATTTCTGGGGAAGACGTTCAGCCCAGATCTCGAAGGGAAAGACTGGGCTGCGAATCTGGATATGAACTACAACACCGATTTTGTCTTAGGGCGGTTGGTTTATACGGATATAGGGGAGAATTTTAACTCTGAGATGGGGTATGTTCCGAGAGCCGACATGCGAAGATTCCGCGCCGATTTTGGTGTCGGTCCCCGTCCGAAGATATTCAATCTCAGGCAGAGTTATTTCTTTGTTAATGTCATCTATCTCGAGAATCACTCGGGACAGTTGGAGTCGAGGTCTCAAAGCCTGGGTTCATTCAATTTCTTCCAGAACGGAAGTAATCTATACTTTGGCTATGTGCGAAGCTACGAGTATCTGGAGGAACCGTTCGAGATCAGGGAGGATGTTTTTATTCCCGAGGGCATTCATCGTTTTAACTTTTTCTCGGGATTCTTTCAGTCTGACCGGAGCAAAAAGATATCTGTTCGAGGTAACACCTACTTGGGGGATTTTTACAACGGGAATCTCTACCGATTGAACGTCAGCGGTTTCGTCAAATTCTCCAAACATCTCAATGTCGAATTCATCTATGACTATAACAATTTCAACTTGCCGGTGGATGGCGGAAAATTCAACACAAACATCGCTGCCGCGAGAATTATCTATTCTTTCACCCCAAATCTGTATGCTAAAGCTTATCTTCAGTATAACGATGATGACGATGTGTTCAAGGGCAATTTCCTCATTCGATGGATCTACAAACCGGGTGCGAACGTTTATTTTATCTACAACGAGACCCGCGAGGGAGGGGGTCAGAGTTATTTAAAGGACCGGGTTGTTATGGTCAAGACGACCTTCCTCTTCAATTGATCGGGAATATTCAAAAAATTGGCTGACAAGCAATTTTCCAAAGGGCATTCAAGCTTCTATGCCAGGAGGGAGATTCCCTCGAAGAAAATTCAATTTCCTATTGTCTGTCTGAATTCGGTATAATAGAAGCCTTTTGAGATCAAGCTTGATCACGCATTTCACTGACTTTTTATCGAGTCAATCGATTGAATAGTGAAGGGTTGAAGTATAAGAGGAGGTAAATCGTGAAAAAATCGGTCGGATATTTGTTTATCCTATTTCTTCTTCTCTCTCTCGGATGGGCCAAAGAGAAGAGGATCGAGTTTGATGGACACCGAGCACACAATTACATAAAGGATATGGCTGCAGATGCCATGCTGGGCCGCAAAAGCGGACAGCTCGGCGGTGCGATGGGAGAGAAGTACATCTCCGCTAAGTTCAAGGAGTGGGGCCTCGAGCCTGCCGGAGAGCAGGGCTCCTATTTCCAGGAATTTACCATTGAGCACAACAATGTGGAAGAGGGTGTGATCTTTGAGGTCATCACCGATAAAGCCCGAAGAGATTTTTATTACGGGGACGACTGGCGCGTGCAGCGCTATTCGGGTTCCGGTCACTTTACGGCAGAGATCATGTTCGTCGGGTATGGGATTCAGGCGCCCGATCAAAAACGCGATGACTATGCCGGACTGGATGTCAACGATAAGATCCTGCTCATGTCGGCCGCTGTTCCGCCAACGCTCGCGAACAAAATCGGCGACGCTGCAACGATCGATGGCCGCATAAAAACGGCCCAGGATATGGGTGCTCTGGGTGTGCTCGTATTCCGGCCATCCAGTCCCGGTGCATCGAGCTATTTTCGGATGAGGATCGATAAAAAACTTCACGATCCGGAATTTGTTATTCTTTCTATAGAGGATCGCGTGACCAATTTTATCTTTAAAGAATTGCCGATGGATTTCGGACGTTCATTCCGGAGAACTGGCGCGGGACAACTCCCAAAATCTTTTGCGACAGGAGTGAAGGCTTTTGTCTCTGTGAATGCGATCTTCGATGAGGCGAGAAAAACGCGGAACATCCTTGCCAAAATATCGGGGAGCGACCCCACGCTCAAGGACGAGGCCATCATTGTCGGCGGTCATATGGATCACTTGGGAGTCAGTCCTATAGGAGACGTCATGAACGGCGCTAATGATAATGCATCGGGGACAGCGGTGACCATGGAGATAGCCAGAGTCATGAAGCTCAACGATTACAAGCCCGAACGAACGGTCATTTTCGCCGCTTGGGCTGCAGAGGAGCAAGGGCTCCTGGGGTCCGAGTACTACGTCGACCACCCCACACATCCCATCGCAAAGACGATAGTTTATTTCAACATGGATATGGTCGGGCATGGAACACGGAATATACGTTTCCGAGGTACGACCTATGGGCCCAAAATCTGGAATATTCTCAAAGAAAAACTCCCCCAAGAGATTTTGGAATACACCAAGGCCGAACCAGGCGGCCCCGGCGGTTCGGACCATACACCGTTCCTGATGAAGGGCGTTTCTGCTTGGGCCTTAGCTTCGGATGGGCCCCATCTCAAATACCATCGCCCGCGGGACGATGCGGACCTGATTAACCCCGCTATATTGAAAAAGACGGGGGACTTGGTGAGCGCAGCTGTCGAAATTCTCGCGGCGGAATCAGGGGATTTTATCCATCCGATGAGAGAAGAGAACTTCTACCTCAAATACCTGAACCTGCCCAATTTCAAAATGCCGCCGCTTGAAAATGTGATTGCCAATCACGGCGATGCCGAGGGCTCTCATGTCAGACTCCAGCTGTCGATCCTGGAGGAAGATGAGGAGCTGACCGAAGATGCCCTCAGATTCGACACTCTCAAAAAATTCCTATCAGCCGCAGAGAGGGTGAAAGAGGCCAAAGGACTCTCGCTCTACCGATCAGCCAGGAGCGCCAATTCGATCTTCGGGCAGGGGAAAACCGTAGTTGTTCCCGGTCTCAGAGGAATCAATGTGTTCCAGGACGACTTCAGATGGGCTCCTGTGTTTGGCCGTACAGGATTGTGTTTTGTGTTGATTGAAAAACAGCATGTGTTGTTCGATGAAAAGGGCGTGAGCGATCAAGGGAAAAAAAATCTAAAGGCCATAAACGACGGCGATCTGTTTCTCATTGTCAAAGACTTCGGTCCTGAAAACACAAAGGCTCTTTTGAAAAGAGCAAGAAAACCTCTTCTTTTGCTGGTGAAGGACATTCCAGAAAAGAGCGTGCTCGAATCTATCAAGAGAAAAGACTCGGCGGTTGGACTCATTTGGGGCAATGAAGAACCCGCTGATTACGTAACGAAGCTTACAGAGCTCAAAGATGCCTTGGGATCACGATCTGTCGTGTTCGTCAATGAAGCATGTATGTGGGGGAAATCAACAAAAGAAGCACTGCTCAAAGTCTTTGCAGAGATCGCCCGGGCTGATTTTGAAAGGAGAGAGCTCACGAACATTTTCTCCGGAAACTTGATGAGAATTATGGATGCGGGGCGAGGGATCCAGGACCAAGAATTCTCCTTCTAGGGAGTCTAGAGTTTTTGTAGAATGAAAAAAGGTGTAACTGTAAAGGCACGATAGTAAACAGTGCAAAATCTTGGTTTGTCCTGGCAGCTTGCGTATTAGTCAGAGGAGAGAACGATCAGAGAACTTTTGATCACCGGGAGTTTGTTGGCCATTTGGCTGATCTTCCTTTGTGTCGAGTGGGCCTATCTTCGGGGGATGGTCGATTCTGTTCCCTTGCGCATCTGTGTGACGGGAACGCGGGGAAAATCCAGCGTTACTCGTCTTATCACCGCCGCCTTGCGAGGTTCGGGGATGTCTGTGCTTGCCCGTACGACCGGAGCGAAACCAGTTTTGATATTCCCCGATGGAAGCGAAAGAGTGATCGCGCGGCGTGGGCCGGCCACTATCCTCGAAGGAAAAAAGATCCTTCGGCTCGCGAACAAGCTTCGCGTCGACGCTTGTGTTGTGGAGTTGATGGCCATTCAACCCGAGACCATTTATGTGGAATCCCAAAAGATCTTTAGGCCCGATATCCTTTGTGTCACCAATGTCCGGCTGGATCATACAGCTCATATGGGGAGCACAAAAGAACACATTGCAGCCTGTTTTGCAAGCGCTATTCCCGCAAAAGGCACGGTTTTTGTTCCGCAGGAGGAGATCTGTTCTGTCTTCCGTAGAACAGCGCAATCGAGAAAGACCGAATTGATCCCGGTCCGCGAAGCTCATAACTCATACATGGGTAAAAAAAACGGAATCTTCTCCTCAGAATTCGATGAAAATATTCGCCTGTGCGTATCCGTGTGTGAGTTTTTAGAGCAGGATGCTTCCACGGTATTCCAGGCGACGGGCGAAGTTCTGCCCGACTTCGGAAGCTTAAAGGTATGGACTGCGCTCAGCACTCCATACCGGCCGGATTGGTATTTTGTGAGCGCTTTCGCCGCCAACGAACCGGAGTCCACACAGTTGATTCTTTCCAAGTTGAGGAAAAATCTCCTTCTCGAAGGAAGGACAGTTATCGGCGTGCTGAATCTAAGGGAAGACCGGGGCGATCGGACCCTGTTGTGGCTGGAAGCTCTGAGGTACGGAAAATTTTCCGAGATCCAGAAACTCATCTGTTTGGGTCATCACGCACCGGCCATGATTCGTAAGCTAAAAAAATACACGGGACGAGAACTCCATGCCTGGCATAATCTTCAGCCAGAAGAGATCATGCTCCGGCTTTCCGGCATGACAGAAGAAAAGGTTGTGGTGATCGGCATGGGCAACATGGGAGGTGCAGGGGCGGGTCTTGTCGATTATTGGGAAAGGACAGGAAAAAGATATGAGTTATGAAACGATTTTCATCGGCCTGCTGGTTGCTATCCTGTATGTAGAGCTCTTCGGCGTGTACCCCGGCGGCATCATTGTCCCTGCTTACATCGCCCTCTATCTCGACCAACCCCTGCGTGTGGCCGTGACTGTGGCCGTTGCTGTTCTCTGTGTCTTTCTTTACAAGCTCCTTTCCAGGCATGTGATACTTTTCGGAAAGAGACGGTTTGTGACCTTTATATTTATAGGCGCCGTATTGGCGCAGGTTTGGTCCTCTGTCTTCCCTCAATTCTTCCCGGAATCTTTTGGATTGAGGGCCATCGGCTGGCTCATTCCGGGTCTGTTGGCAAACAATCTCGAGAGGCAGCGGTTCGTCCCCACTCTTATCTCGCTCGTAACAGTGGCCGTATTCACTTATGCGGTGGTCCGAGTGCTCCAGCATGTGCTCCCATGATCGAAAAACGCTCTTTATATCCCGCTATAAAAAAATGATGAGACAGGAAAGTGATGAGAAAGACATGTTGAAGCGATACCGATTCCCCAAAGAAAATCCGAAAAACGACGCGCGCGTGATGCTCATTCTCTGTGTGTTAAGTGTCGCCTTTTATATTTTATGGAAGTATCTTCCTTACAAAGGGGCTGATAATTTAGTGATTGAGATGATCCAGGCATCGCGTCTTATGGAAAGTGCCACAGATGTTCTGAGGGCATGCCGTCAGCAAAAAGGTTTGAGGATCGATAGAAGCACGGATATCAACGGAACCGGCATTATAGGTATGGAGAATTCAGAGATCACGACTTCGATCGGCAATCTGGGGTCGAAAAGAACGAGCACAAATCCCAACTTTGCTGGACTTATCCTCCGGCTCCTCAGGGAATGCGATGTCGAAAAGGGGGATTGTGTCGCTATTGGCGCCTCTGGGTCCTTTCCAGCTCTGATTATTGCCTCTTTGGCTGCCGTCGAAACGCTGGACATCGATCCTCTATGGATATCCTCCCTCGGAGCCTCTCAATGGGGAGCCAACAATTCCCGCTTTCACTGGCTTCATATGTGGCAGTGTTTGGAAGAGAGCGGTCTTTTCAGCAAACCTCCGCTCGCTATATCGCTCGGAGGTGAAGGAGATACAGGAATGGACATGGATGAAGAGGGACGTGAGCTCCTCTGGGAGGATATCCGCGGGAGCGGATTCCCCTTCCTCGATGAGCCTGAACTGCCTCAGAACGTGGCTTTGCGGATGGCGTTATTCGAAAAGGCAGCAAAAGGGAAAAACATCAAGGCTTTCATAAACATCGGCGGCAGCTGGTCCAATATGGGTTTGGATTCGATGGTTTTGCATCTGAAGCCGGGACTGAATCGGATCGAAAAATTCCCTCCGCCCGAACGGCAGGGTGTCGTCTATGCCATGGCAGCCGGGGGGATCCCGGTGATCCATCTCCTTTACCTTAGAGGCCTGACCCAACGCTACGGCTTGGCGTGGGACCCATCGCCACTCCCGGTTCCAGGAGAGGGCGCCTTTTACAGGATGACAGGAGAAAGACAGGGATTCATTTTTGGATTAGGGATTGTTTATATTCTTCTTGTCATTCTCCTTCTGTTTCTTGCGCGGCTTCGTGGGATTGTTCTTCGCAAAGCTTAGCGTCTTATTGGAAGGGAGTGTTCGATGAAAAGACCACCATCCTACTCGTATCGGATCCTTTCGGGATCAGCTTTCTCAGGATCGCGGAGAAAGAAACCCGTGCCCTTTTCGATAATCTCAAGATAACGGGGGACCTTTGTCATTTTAAGGCCCTTTTCCGGATGGTCTTCTGTCCAGAGTTCTGCAATCTGGAGTATGGATGAGCAGTGGCGGCCCACACGTTTATCGATGGGCCATCCCTTTTCATCCATCCTTTCGAAGAGAAGCCCGTGCTCTCCGGCTCTCATGACGAATCTATCTTTGCCTTCGAGGAGCAGCGCTCTGTCTGTCCGGCCACGTGTCGCATCCAGGAATGGCTCTGGAGTCTCGAGGAGAAGAGAAATGGCATCCGTATGGTCTCCGATCTCTCTATGAGAGAGGCCGCGGAGGGCATAGGGTGAGTTCTCCATCCCGATGTCGAAACCTTCTGTACCGCTGATCATCATCGAAGCCATAGCAGCCAAGTCCTGACCCTTTTCGTGAGCGACGATGGTGCTGATGACCGGATACTGAAGTTCCGCTTCATGCAGGTCTATGACGATATCCACCTTTTCTCTGCGAATAAGCTCGGTCATTGCGTAACATGTCTTCTCTGTGAGTGTTCCGTTCGAGCGGCCAGGCCATGTGCGATTCAGATTCCTGATATCCACATAGGCCAGCTCCTGTTTGCTCGGATAGTGGATGTAGACCTCCGGGTCCGGCCATTGATCCAGAGGATTGGACCAGCGATCCCCCATCCGGAATTTTTGTCCCCCCCAGGGCGTATCGATCGTGTAATCCGGTGGATAACCCCCTCCCAACCGGGTAACGGTGGTGCCGCTCCTGTTTGCAGAGAGAACCACAAAAAGCCTGCCCTGGGTGACATGTGCATTTTCCACGAAGATCCAGGCTGCCAGACGCGCAGCCGGCTCTTCAGGATGAGTGCCCCCCAGGATGAGGAATGTCCCACCCCCTTTTTCCCCCTCGAGAATATAGACGAACGCATCATTGACCGATCCCTTTATACCCGGAAAATAGTCGCTCAGATGTTTGACCTCACCGACACCCGGACTCAGGACCACAGGCTCCTTAAGATGACGGCTCCGGAAGAAATTGGCACCGGCAAACACACAGAGGAGCAGACCCAATATAGCGATCATCGTTTTTCTGATCGGAGTGTATTCTTTAGCACACATCGATTCCCTCTATTTCAGTCGAAAGAGCCGCAGGAGAAAGGGCAGAAGCACGAGAATGTAGAGCATTTCTTCCTGCCATTTTTTGCTCCGAATAAAATTGTGAATCATCAGAAGGGCAATTGCCCCGGTTAGAAGATAATAAAGGATTGTAATCACCATGGCTCGTCGATTATCCCATTTGATTTTATGTCATCTATAATAAAGTTAAAAAACTGAGTTCCTTGCTGAAGATCACCATGAGCGTTCCTGCGATCATGATGAGAATCGCAGGGATCAGACAGTGTTTGAGCATGTGAACATAGGGCTCCTCCATTCCCACCGTATCTTTTGTCAGGCGTCCTATGATCGCTGTGGGAGGAAGCGCGTCCCCCAACGGCCAGATCACGCTCATCCCGGCCAGGGCGACTATTGGATTGAGGCCGATGGTGTTAAAAAGAAGGACCAACGGAACACCGAGAACTGGGGCGGCACCCCACATGAGCACGGCCTCCGATACGGGGAGCACCAGGAACAGAGATAAGAAAACGATCAATATGGGCAAAGTCACCACCGTGATCGCGATAAGTCCACGCACACCGGTAAGTGTCATGATCTGCACCAGGATCCCCACACAGGTGAGAGTGCCGACAAGGGGCAACAGTTGGTGCACTGTGTCTCTGGCTATGTGGAAGATGTTGAGCTTCACAGGGGAAAGGACATAAGAGACAGCCGCTGCTGCGACGAACATCATGGGTAGTCCTACAATTGGAAACGAATGCGGCCATATCCGCCCCACAAGAACAAGAACAAAGAAAACGAGAAAAGGCAAGACGACTTTGACCCAGGTCATTCGCAGTGGCGCTTCCGGGAGTTCCTGCAGAGCCTTGTCAAGGTCCACGGATTTACCTCGCCATCCCAGAACAAAGATCGTCAACAAGGAAAGAACAACACAGGGAATAAGGAGCGGGAGGAAGAATCCGACATAGGGCATATTCACACCTGCCGCAGTTAGCATAGCCCATAAACTGACAGGTGGGGCCGCGGCGCTCAACCCTGCGATTATAAAAATGATTGCCGCTGTTTTGGCTTTGGAGAGGCCCATGTATTCCAAGACGACAGCGATCATCCCCCCAGTGATCAAAACGGTCACGCTCCCCGCGCCTGTCAGTGCTCCTGGCAGGAGAAGGAGGAATGTGATGAGAATAAAAAGGATGGATTTTTTATCGGAGAACTTTTGAATGATCCCCCTCACCACATAGGCCACACCCCCGGATTCTTTGAGAAGATTCATAAAAAATGTGGCCGTCACAAAAATGAGTATGATGTCGAAATAGGTAAAAGCTCCTTCTACGATATGACGGGCAGGAATGCCCACACCTCCCACAAGCCCACCGACAATCGCAGCGAAAAACATGGAGAGTTCGGTCGAAATTTTAAAGGACTTCGCGGCAATATAACTGACAACCATCACGGCGAAGATGATCTCTATAGATGCGGACATTTGACAGATTCTCTAATGTAGTCGATATCACGGGGAAATGCAATATCTCGTCGAAATGAGTCAAGATTTGAAAGTGCCCGCAGCGATGAAGGTCGTTTATTCGCGGTATCTTTTTCGGATAGTAATCGCGATTAGACAGTTGAAGCTATCGAGCGTTTCCCTGTTTCTGCAGATGGCCCGCTCGAGAGTCAAGATCCCTCTGGGGTAATCATCCCATCGGTACAGATTTTTGTGTGCGCTCTTTCCTGTGATCGATGCGAGCTCCTTAGCCCCCTTTTTGACTCGAGGCAATTTCATCTCGCTCAAGATATCATTTATAGGGGTGATATTGTTGATGTGAAAATATTTGCCGTTTTTATCCATAGAAACGGGAATCCTAGGTTTGGGGTCTTCGAAAACATACCGAACAACTGTCCCAGGCTGGGAATCCTCCGCAACATGGTAATTCAAAGGGAGGCTTTTTTTGGGGAAGAGAGCATATCTGACATCAGAGAGGGTATACTTTTTTGCTTCGCTCTGTTGAAAGTAGATCAGGGCCAATAGAACAAAAAGGAAAAATACCATTGCGCGAAACATGTAACCGGTTTTTTTCTGAACGATAATGACGAGCAGCCAGATGGAAGCGATCAAAAGCAACACACTGAGGATGTTGACGAGTGTGATCTGTCCAATAATATCCGCCATTTTATTGTCTTACCCGAGATGTATTATCGTTCCCTCTAATGGCCTTATTCCTTTAGTCGGTTCAACACAAAGATTCCGTACTCGATAATTCATCTTCCATGATCGAATCAAAATCCCTTTTTCTCCGATATTTTAGCAAAAAATGTCCTTTAGAAAAATCTAATCCTTATAGATCTTTTCGAGCTCTTGCAAAAGATCCAGGTTTTTCTCTATGAGGATAAGTGGTATGTTTTTTTCCTGGGCGATCAACGTGAACCGGCCATCTTCGTTACCGTCCTTGCGGACGATGAGTAGTTGGGATTTCGGTGCGACCGTATCGATACTCAGTTCATCCGTGTTGTCACCCGCAGCAACACCCTGTGCGCGCCTTTTTATGCCTTCGATATGGGCCCCGATGATCTTGATCCCTTGATTATTTGCCTCCGCGATGAGTTCTTCGGTCCTGGATATCTCATCGTCCATAGAAATTCCTGCGGCGCCCATTCCCTTTAAACTGGCACCCATCACGATGATCAAAGATTTATATGGAGTTCCTGCGTTTTTCGCAGATTTGAGGTCGTCGGCACTGGCCAACATGTTGATCTCATAAGCTTTGGGTGGGTGTTCAAGCTTCATTCTCATAAAAATGACTTTCAGCATGGTGGCGCCAGGGCTCTGCCCGCATGAGGTCACGAGCGCGGGGAGCTCTGCTTCGGGAGCCTCGGTTTGTTCTGCTGAAAGGGATCCCCCAACTGTGGAAACGAGAAAAAATAGGACAACTGACGCAAAAAATATTATGTTTTTCAAAGTGCTCTCCTTGTTGAGAAATGCGCGTGCTTACTGAATCTTATACTATTCGAATCCTCCTCTGACGTCAACTCATAATAAAAATGCGCACGTGTTTCCAAAAACAGAATGGAAAGGATCGAGCTTTTGAAAAAGCGGCCTCTGTGGAAAATTATATTGAGTTGATGAGAATAATAGTGTATTCTGAAATCCCGGAGACAAAGATGAGAAATAGGATCGATCGACGTGAGTTCATCAAAAGAAGCTCCTCAGCAGTGTTAGGCGCTGGTGTCGCCTTTGGGTCCGGTTTAAGACTTGGGTCGCAAGAAACGCAGACTGCAACAATCGTTGAAGTGAAACACCCCGAAGTTTTACAGTCGGGACGGATCTTGGACGAAGAGGTCGTCCGCCAAATGGTACGAGAGGGAATACGAAAGCTAAATGGCTCAGACGATCCCTGGGCGCGATTCATCGGTCCTGAGGATAGGATAGGGCTCAAGATAAACACATTGGGCCGCCCTCTTCTTTTTACACACCATGAACTTATCCGTGGCGTTGTATCCGAGCTCAAAGAATTCGGTGTTAAAGAAAACAACATCATCGTGTGGGATCGGTTCGAAAAACACATGGCCGATTGTGAATTCGAATTCAACACCACTGGGACAGGCGTCAGGTGTTATGGAACAATATCAACAGATCAATTGATATCGGATCGCATTGATAAAGATCTGGCCTACTCGTCAAAAAATGACGATCCGGAAAAAAGAGAGGAGGGAGGGACCGATTCTTATTTTTCGAGAATATTCACACAGGAATGTGACAAGATCATCAATATGCCGATCCTCAAGGACCACGGTTTGTGTGGAGTGACGCTTAGCCTCAAGAATCTTGCCTATGGCTTGTGTGAAAACAATGCCCGCTTTCATGGGTCTGAGCATATCGGGCCGTTCATCGCGGATTTTTGCGCATTCCCGGAAGTCAGAAAAAAGGTTGTTCTCCACATTCTGGATGGTCTTGAAGCCTGTTATGAGCGGGGTCCGCGGCCCAGAAATTTGAGGTCTCTTTTTTCGCCCAGGTCCATCTGGATGAGTTCCGATCCTGTAGCCCTGGACGCAGTGGGTTTAAACATCATTCAGAATGAACGCAAGTCCAGGGCGCTTCGCACCTTCGCAGAAGAGAACCGCCCGATGGATCACATCGCACTGGCCGGAAAAAAGGGCATAGGCGTGAGTGATCTGGACAGAATCCATATTGAAAAGATCGAACTTAGCTGATCCTCTCCTCAATTTTATTAGCTGCATATTTCTTCAGCCTCAGCAGCGGGACGTATCCCAAAAATGATACTGGAGCTGCCTGGTCCTTGGTTCGAAAGCACGCTATTTAGGGACAGTATCCTTAAGGGGTCGTTCGGGAAGCGGACCCTTTATAGAAAAACACCTCAACCTATTCGTTCCTCTCAAGGTAAACTCCACCACACATTCGGGTCAATCATCAATGTGACCGGAATTTGTGTCGTAGTGCTTCTGGAGATTCGTGGCTGAGAGGGCCGGAATTTGCAAAAAACTTTACCAGGAGTTATAAAATAATAAGCATGGGAGGAGAGAGCGGGATTGGTTTGATCGGAACGATCACGTATGATGTGATCACTTCGGATGAAGGAGAGATCTTCAGAGGTCTCGGGGGTATTCTCTATCAAGCGGCTGCTCTCTCGGCAATGAAAAAAAGTGTTTTTCTCTTTACACATCTTGGGAGAGATCTTGCGGACCCTGTCGAGAAAGTTGCCGAAGGGTGGCACTCCCTGGAACAAACAGGCTTGCATATCTTTGCCGGCCCAGGAAATCACGTTCAACTGCATTATCCAAAAGAGGGGGAGAGAAGAGAGATTCTTGAATCCGCTGTGTCTCCTCTCAATCCTCATAGAATACTCCAGAGTATGGACAGGCTACAAATGCTTATTGCCGTGCTCAATTCAGGATTCGATATCACGCTCCGGGACTGGCGTCAAATTGTTGGCGCAGCCGATTGCCCTATCTGGCTGGATATTCATTCGTTAGTCCTCTCCAAAGAACTGGGTGTTCCGAGGACATATCTAGCGAACATACCCTGGGAAGATTGGGTCAAAGGGGTGACCTATCTTCAGGCCAACAGGGCAGAATTAAGCTGTCTCATAGGCCATATCGGACAGGATATCTCCGGAGAAGAAATCAAGCGCTTCGGAGAGAAGGCATTCCACCTGGGGCTCGAGGCTGTGTTCATCACGTTGGGAAAAGATGGCGTGTGGGTTTTATCCCCGGAGGATGCGTGTTTCATACTGCCATCCCGAATCGATAATATCGAGGACACAACAGGCTGTGGAGATGTTTTCTGCGCAGTGACCGCAATGCATCTGGCGGAGGGGCAGGATCCCTTATCTGCGGCTAAAACCGGAGTCGAATTTGCAACGAAGGCAACGACAGTTAAAGGAGTCGAAGAAACGTATGCGCTGCTCCGTCGTGTTATCCGCGAGATCGGAGATGCATGATTCTGTCTTTAAAATGGTTTTTCCTCGAAGACGCTCAGTTATTCATCTTTTGTCTTTTTCCGAGATGCGGATTGTGCTAGAATAGATTGCAATGGTGAAGGCAAAAATTCCCAAACATTCGTATTTTTGCGAATATTTGAAAGTCGAGCAAGTCATATTTAATCTCAAAGCAAGGGATAAAATCCAGGCATTGGAAGAACTCCTTGATGTTTTGGTCAAGCTCAAATACATCAAAAACAAAAAGCCTGTCCTCACTCGGATCATCGACCGGGAACGGCTGGTCACAACAGCGATCGGACATGGCATAGCGCTCCCTCATGCCCGGTTGGATACGGGATGTGATATCGCCGTTGTGGTCGGACGGTCAGAAAAAGGCTTAGATTTCGAAGCGGTCGATGGAAAAAAAGTTCGTTTCATAATCCTCATCGTATGGAATCCCTCAATTCCCGGCCTTTTTAACCATCTTTTTGCGGGATTGGCTCAATTTTTGATAAAACCCGGTTTCAGGGAAAGGATATTCGAAGCAAAGAACAGAAAAGAACTGCATAAAATTCTTTGTGAGATAGAGCTTACACTGCTTCCTCCAACGGATAAGATCATAAGTCGAGCCGGACTTCTTTGGAAACTCCAAAAGTTGGAAATACAAAAAAGAAAAGCGGACAAAAGCAAAAAGAAGGAACTCCAAAAACAAGCCAATTTGATCCGGGATGAACTGGATAGCGCCCTCTTGGACAGGTTCGACAAACTCATGGAGCGTTATGGATTCGCAGTGGCAGAGCTCGAAGACGGGGCCTGTCAGGGGTGCTTCATCAATGTCGCCACCGGCATGCGCTCGGCCATCGAAGGCAGCGATGATATTTATGTCTGTGAAAACTGTGGAAAATATCTGGTTGCGAAGAAGACCTCCAAGTAGAATCCTCAGAGTGTCCACATAAAATCCTCAGAACGTCATCCGACACGATTTTTACGACGGCTCGAGAGACAAAAGCGCCTGTGTTTTTAGCGAATGGTCTTTGCGGGAAGAAGAGCAGGTTTCAATAGACGGTAGACGGGGAATGTTCGGGGGCCACGCCCCCACTGGGCAACGATATATCTATCAAAAAAATTCCAAACAAGAAGACCATCGTCACTTTCCGCTTCTAGAAGATACGCCGCAAGATTCCCCAAAGGCTGTGCGGTCCGGACAAGGAGTGTCCCCGAGGAAAAGTCTTTAGTCTCGGTGGCATAGTCGCCTTTGACCGTGTTCAAACGGTGTCCCTGGTAGATCCTTTGGCTGCCTTTGACCTCCTCGATTTTAAAGGATTCGACCTCCAGAACCACGGCATCTGTCAGTTTTTCTACGGATATCCCGTGTTGGAGGAGCTTTGTGAGAATGCCCTCGTCGCTCACTGTCAACAGGTAGGCAAAGGGGAATGAGATACTGGTCTTTGGTCGATAATCGGAGTAGTAGGGGAGGGTGTAAGTTCTTTCGACCTCTGTTTTCCGGACTCGGGGATAATCCCTGGATTCAGGATCATATTCCATCTCCCAGCCGAGGATCGTCAGCGGTTCCTTGAGCGGCTTTAGGTCGTAGCTCGTGGCGAAAACATCCGATGGCTCTGGTTTCGATCCCTTCTCTATCATCCGCTGGTCCGTTTTTTGGATGAGGTGTCGAATCTCTGTGTCATGCGCATAACAGTAATCGAGAACCGCACGGAGGAAAAAATAATTCCCGTAAACGCGCGTTTTGTAATCCGCATAAGCGTAGTTTTCCAACAAGAGAGCCATCCTGTTGCGCAGGCCGATGTAATTCGTGATGTACCGGCATTGAGGGCCGGCAGGGTGCCAGCCTTTTTCGGGATCTTTGAAGTCCATAAAATTCCCGTAGGGGATCGACAAAGTGTTGTATTTATCCTTTAATGTTTTATTCACCCAGGGCATCATCGTCTCTCTCTGGTGGATGATCAAAGACAGGTCTCCGTTCGGATTCAGAGGCCACACATAGGTGACTGGCTCTTTGTGGTAGGATCCGTTTGTCGTGTGACAGTCGATGAGCAGGGCGGGATCCCAGCGGTTGAGCACGTTGCGAGCCAGGCCTTGGACTTCAGGGCTTTCCATCTTTATGCCATCCCTGTTTAAATCGAGATTCTGGCCGTTGTATCGGATGCCCACGCCCTCCTCGGGGCCAGCCTGATTTCTTCTGTTGGTTTTGCTGATCCTTTCGTTGCCGTCCGGATTGAAAATCGGTGCGATCAGAATGATCAGCTTATCCAGATAAGAGATATCTTTGTCTAGGACAATGTCTCTTGCCAGCATGAGCGAAGCCTCTTTGCCCTCGACCTCCCCGGCATGGATGTTGGCTTGGATATAGACGACGGTTCTTTTATCATGCCTGAGCTCCAAAGGAGATGTCGGGGGCGGAGCACCGAGGACAAGCAGCGGGACCTCGCGGCCCTCTGTACTCAAACACAGAGTTTCCACACGAAACAAAGGGCTCGATCCCTTGAGCGCTTTGATGAACGCCATAACATCCGTATAGCGGGAGGTTGCCGTAAAATTGCTGGACTCAGCAATGGTTTTCAGCTCTTGTTCGGCAGTCGCCGACTGCGAAAGAGCAAGCGCTCCATAAACAACACTGCAGGAAAAAAGTAAAACGAAAAATACGCGTGTCCATCTTGATGTCATTGTGCGGTCCTTTCGGGTGGCTAGGATTTTTTCCGGATAAAAAGTGTATATAAATTCCAGATAAATCGCAAGACATACAGGGAAGCATCTCCAAAGCACTTTAGTGACACTCTCTTTGATTTGATCAAAGTTCTCCAGAATTTTGATCTCCCAACACTTACTCTCCAACCACAACTGTAGAAATATATTTTAAGGAGTACAGAGTGAAAAATACTCACGAACAAAGTAATGTTGTCAGCAGTGATGCTGGCATGGTGAAGGAAGAGAGGAGTGATCTTATCATCAACCGGGAAAAGCCCCCCGTAAGACAAGAAAAGCCCGTCGAGGAGAAATGGGAGCTCTATACCATTCATTTTCCTAACGGTAAACAGATTTCTAAGACAAGAGTATTGAGCACACCTGAAGGCAAATGGGTTATCGCAGTAACAGATTTGGTAAAAAAGGAAGGTCTAGCTATAGCAAAATGCAGGTTTGAGTGGAGAAAATATGGGGATGTTTTTTACACTCGTTATCACCACGAAGGACATACAGATCTCTGTAATTGGATGAAACAGAGAGGAATTGGCGGCTATTACAAAGAATATCTGGATGCACTGGATAAAGGTTGTGATGAAGAAGTATTAGAGGAATTGGGAAACGACGCAGAAATTAGTTTTGTTATAGAAGAAACAGATATGACGCCGGATGATTGGACAATTTATCGGATTGAAGAAGAAGGTGGAAAGGAAAAGCTAGTTATTTTGTAGAACTGAGATTAAGTGAAGAGGCCTCGAGAGACCGGCTCCTCCGCTCCCGGGACCTCGCTCCTCCCTTCGAGAGATCTGATATGACAGGCATAAGGACCGGCGAAGGAAACAAGATCAACCGCAATTCAAGAAGAATCGTCTTAAAAGACAGGATTCAGTCCATTTCCCCATAAAACTGAGCCCAGAGCCGGTGCATAAGCCCCAAAAACAAACAGACTAATGGATAGAAATGGCTTTTTTATAGGATCAGATAAAACATATGTCTGAGCCTTTGCAGTAACGATAGAAATTGAGTTTCGAATATGGACTATGATGATATCGTAGACGAAAATGATCTCGGTATTCTATATGGGAAGACCGGTAAAAATCGTCTCCGCATTGAACAAATATCAGCGAAAATCCATCGCTACAAAGAAAAACACGATCCATCTTCAATAACTTTCAATCCAGAAGGAGCCGCTGGAGATGCTCAAACAAGGGAAAAAAATAAGGACGGAGGTGTTTCTTCCCTTCCCGGATACGAGATCTATCCAATCAAAAGATATTTTTATTTAGATATCGAGAAGGATCGAAATTTAGATCTATTATCTTCTGACTTCCCCAATCCCTCCCCAAAAGAGATAAATGATTTTTAGGTAATCCCCCATCGCAAGAGGATTTACTGGATTGGTTGAAAGAAAAAGACAGAAAAATGGAACAATTTGAAGGATTTTTTTCTCAAGTTCCTCACGCATTACTTTGCGATCCGTCTGTTCCCCACGCAGCAGTCAGATTGTTTGCCCTATATCATAAATTCTGTAAGGTCAATGATCTCCGGAAGAATCCCTCCACTTTTGTAAGTAAAAAAACTATAGGCAAATATATGGGAGTGAGTGAGTGGTATATCTGGTATAACACCAAGCTCCTAGAGCAGAAGGGATGGCTCAGTATCACTCGCCAGAAAGACACATCAAATATAATCACACTTTTCGATAAGCCAAAATCGTATCTCATTAGATATATCTAATGACCCCATTAGCTATACCTCCTACGAAATATATAATTTAAATAAAATCCCGCCCGGAAAAAAGGGAAAAAGAGAAAGGATATAGCGAGCGGAGCGAGCTATATCCTCTATCCTCCGTCGGAGAAGGCTAAGCCTTCCCCTCCCTGCGAATAGGGCCGTTCGGCCCTAAAAGAAAGCTCTCCCTTTCGGCAGAGAGGAAATTTTCCCCTCTGCTTTCCCTCCCGGATCGGAACCGGCGGAGAAAGGGTCGGCGAGAGCGGCGTGAGTGAAACGAACGGCTCTCTCCCGACTCTTTCGGAGCGAAGAGATGTTCGCTTCTGTGCCTTGAAGATGATCTTCTGCTGAGGAGTGATCCCTTTTTCGCTCTGAAATCTTCGAGATTGAAAAATGCCTATTTTTTCCCTGCCTTGACTATTCTTAAAATGGCGCTGTTTAGAGAGCTCTCCTGTAATAAGAAGAAAATAAAAGATTTGGATTCTCTGAATGATAAGTATGACCGGATAGCTTAATAAAATATCGGCTCTCTGTGCCCATCTGAGCGCCTCATTTTTGGTAGGTGATTCCTTTTTTTTGCGAAGACCTGTTTTAAGGCTTGATCTGATAGGAGGCATACCTTCTCCTACCCCTTTGTGATTTCGCTGTGCAGTGGGGCTTAGAAGATATAATTACTAGTACAATGGGCAGGACCCGACATTATGAGCAGAATTGAAAGTTCATCTCTTCTTATCGTCTGGCACGCTCAAATCTCTTCTCAACGTCGAAACGTTTCATTTGGTCTTGGTCGAAAGGGTAAGGTGAATGTTTGCCGCCAAGCAATTTTTGTTCAATTATATAGAAAACGAGGAACATAGAGACAGTCATGTAAACCACTGCAAGCAACCAATCCCCCAAGTTCACCAGGTTATTTGCTATAATGTGATTTATGTAAATCACACCAATTGGAACGTGACCAAAAACAGTAGCGAAAACGCCAGGACTATAGAATGACCTTAGCTTTATGTTCACATAAATGACATGGCCGATGACTTGCATAGTTAATCCGATAAGGACAGGTGCTAAACCTAGCCAAATCACGTTGGGGAAAAAGACTGGAACCAAGTAAAACCCATATGCAAAAATAAGGTTAGCCACCATGGACGAATTCTGGTTCAGCGGGTTCATAAAGCGGTCTAGCTTTAAACTTGGCATAAAAACTTTATTCGCGACCGCTGGAAATCCACCCGGCCAACTGTATTCTTCAAATTGATGTATAAGAACGGCAATAAAGTTGAGAATAAGAAGTTTTTGTAAAAGGACAATCTCATTCCAAGCAAATATTAGGTAGGCCCCTGCAACCATTGCTTGGAATGAGATTGTCCTTTTA
>JASFEP010000002.1:0-45499 GCA_050124775.1 Candidatus Aminicenantota bacterium | reverse complement strand
TCTACAAAGAACAATCGGAGGAGGAATTTTTCTTTGTAGAGTCTGTTAGCCGAACGGTCCCATTCGATTTAAATTCCCTTCCGCGCGCAAACCCTTTGGGAAACGGTCCCTGCATAGCATGTTTTTGAACGACCGATGGGAACACCCCGGAACTTCATTCGTCACAGTTTTGGAAATGATAAACACATGATAAAAAAACTTGATTATTGAGGAGCAGATGGGGTGTAATAGTACATCCTTTTAAGAGAGGCGGACATTGGATTTTCTTTACAGCATCTGTATCCTGGGGATATTCCTCATTTTCGGAAAATTTTTACGGGCGAACATCCGAGTCCTACAGATCCTTTTTCTTCCCTCAGCCATCATCGCGGGATTCCTGGCTCTGGCCCTAGGGCCCTATGGTTTTGGCCTCATCCCCGATTGGATCATGTCTAACTGGCAACCCCTGCCTGGAATATTGATCAATGTGGTGTTTGCATCGCTCTTTCTGGGAGTCCAGATCCCGGGCATAAAAAAGATTTGGAACGTGGGCGGTTCTCAGCTGTGCTTCGGTGTCGTCGCAGGAATGGGACAATATTTTATCGCACTCCTTGTTTCAGCTGTCGTTTTGATCCCGCTTTTCAAGGTCCACGAAACCTTTGGTTGCATCGTCGAGATCGGATTTTCCGGAGGACACGGAACGGCGGCTGGCATGAAGGAGGTCTTTAGTAATTATGGATTCCAAGCGGGTGGAGATTTGGCCCTCATGTCCGCTACAGTGGGTGTCATTACGGCTGTTGTCGTGGGTATGATCCTCATCAATATCGCCATACGAAGGAACTACTGCGCTTATCTGAGCGAAAAAAAAGGGATCCCACTTTATAAAAAAAAGGGATTGATCCCGAAACCCGAGCGATTCTCCATCGCCACAGCCACCGTCGCCTCCGAAGCCATCGAGCCCTTGACCTTTCATTTTAGTATCCTCTCCATTGCAATCGTCATAGGATGGGGGATGCTCGTGCTGATCAAATCGCTTCATACCGAACTTCGGGCCTTTCCACTGTTTCCCCTTGCCATGCTGGGGGGATTGATCGTTCAAAAATTTTCCATCTGGTTCAGGATAGACAAATATTACGATAAAAACACCTTCGACAGGCTATTGGGGCTGGCGCTCGATATTCTTGTCATCTCAGCCATAGCCACTATCAGACTGGACGTTTTTCTGGCGAACTTTTGGCCCTTTGTGATCATCATGACGACGGGAATCCTCTGGATGGTGTTTTGTGCGGCCTTCCTCGCTCCCCGAATGTTTAAAAAATTCTGGTTCGAGCGGGGGATCACGGAGTTCGGTATGCAGACAGGAGTCACGGCCATAGGCCTGTTCCTCCTCCGTGTCGTCGATCCTCTTTACAGAACCGACACCGCCAAGGCCTTCGGGTTCAAACAGATGATCTACGAGCCATTTCTCGGAGGGGGATTCATCACGGCACTGGCACCGATCCTGGTTATGAACCTGGGATTATGGAAATCCATAGGGATATCCTTTGCCACGATGGTTGTCTTTTTCCTCCTCTCTCTCTTTAACGGGTGGATCACCTTCAAGCCCGACCTTGAGTTCAAGGATTAATACTCGTCCAGGTGGTGGAATTCTGCATCCTCCAGCCAGGTCTCGGGCCTTCGCACCATTTCGATAATGTTTTCGAGCACTGAGGCCTGTTTTTTCTCTTCCTCAGCCATTTTTGCAACGAGTTTTTTGCTCTCTTCCCCCTCCATTTTCCCGGCGAAGTCCGTGTAGAACCGGATTTTCTCCAGGACGAGTTCACGGGCATTTTCATAGAGTTTAACCTGGTCGAGATCGCAACTGAAAGGGTCCTTCTCTTTCTGCATGTTCGCAAATACTTGACGGGCTTTTCGGAAGGCATCCGTCTCTTCCATCTCACCTGCGGTTTTGTCCTGAATCTCCTTGAGAGTTTTTGTGTGCTTCTCATGATCATCCGCCAGCATTGAAAGAATATTTTTAACTCCCTCATTGCTCCGGCATTTCTCGGCCAGTTCCCGATAACTCTCTATCGTTTTTTTCTCCATCTCAAGGGCAAATTCAAAAAAGTCCATGTTTTCCTCCGTTCATTGATCGATATAGTCCAGGGTTTCTGAGGCCCGTTGCGCACAACTCTTGATCGGCCTCGGGAGCGCGAGTTGCGCACCCTCCTCGACGAGCGGGATGAATCTGTCGAGCTCGAGGCCCGAGGCCTGTGCTGTGAGTGCCACCCTCAAGGGATGGTAGAGCTCCTTACCTTTACACTTTGTCTCCTCTTTTATCTCTGCAGCCATCCGGCCAAACACCTCGTAATCGAAAGCTTCAACGCGTGCTATTTTTTCTGAAAAACTTTGGATCACTTCTTTGGAACAACGCTCCTTCAAGATCGCTTTCGCCTCATCATCCATTCGGGTGAGAGAAAACTCGAGTAAAGACGAAAAAAGAAGGGGGAGTTGTGAGAAACGATCGATCTTCTCTGCGAAGGCCTCCACGGCATGATCCAACCAATCCCAATGATCCGGGGACATCTCTTCCGGCAGCCATCCCGCTTCTTTGAGATGCTGGAAAGCGTACTCCGCTTTTCGCCGGGCGGGGAGTGCTTTGATGTGCTGGCGGTTGATCCAGGCCAGTTTATCGTAGTCGAAGATCGCTGATGAGCGGCTGACCTTTTCCAGGCGGAATAACTGGATCAATTCCTCTTGTGTTAAAATTTCCTGGCCATCCGGAGGGGACCACCCCAAAAGTGCCAGATAATTGAAGAGCGACGATGGAAGGATTCCCTCTTTATCGAATTGGTCGATAGCTGTGGCGCCATGGCGTTTGCTCAGGCGCGTGTTGTCTTTGCCCATGACCATAGACAGATGTGCGAACCCGGGAGGATCGAAGCCCAACGCTCGGTGCGTCAGGATCTGTCGAGGTGTGTTCTGGATGTGATCCTCGCCGCGGATGACATGGGTTATGGCCATCAAATGATCATCCACCACAACAGCGTAATTGTAGGCGGGAAGACCGTTCGAACGAAGGAGAACGGGATCTCCGATCAAGCTCAGGTCGAACTGGAGATTTCCTCTCACAAGATCGTGGAAGCTCGCAACACCCTCATCGGGAGTGCGCAACCTGATGGTGACCGTCTCGCCCTCGGCGATCCGGCGGGCGGATTCCGCCTTGGGGATTCCTCGGCATTTCCCGCTGTAAACAGGGGTTAAACCCGCATCGAGGGCTTTTTGTCTCTCTTTCCCGAGCTCATCGGGAGAACAAAAACACGGATAAGCCTTATCCTCATCCAGCAATTTTTCGGCATGGGCTCTGTAGACGTCCAAACGCTGGGATTGGCGGTAGGGGCCGTAAGCCCCGCCCACATCAGGGCCCTCATCCCAATCCAATCCCAGCCAGCACAGATCCTCCATCAACTTGAGGTCAAATTCCGCCGTCGATCTCTCCACATCCGTGTCCTCCACCCTCAGGACAAACACTCCACCCTTCTGGCGGGCGAAAAGCCAGTTGAAAAGCGCTGTTCTGGCATTCCCCACATGGAGATACCCCGTCGGGCTGGGTGCAAATCTCACTCTTACCGTTTTCATCACGACTCATAGTAATATCGAAGCTCTGTGGAGTCAAGCGGCATAAACCCGCTCTTCCTCTCAGAAAATCGGATGTCCATTATCCTTCCAATTGACTCAAACAGACAGGGAGTTTTCACCCCAGTCGCAACGGAGAGATCTTCCCACAAGGCATCTCGCCTTGAAAAAGAAAAAAATGCGGAACCTTTCCTGTCGTTCCTGCGTATATATTATGTCAATGAGTGATCAAATGAAACAGGAGGTTAAAATGAGACTCAAAGAAAAAATCGGGATCCTGTTGTTGGCTGTGTTCTTGAGCTTTGCGGCATTCAGTATGATCGCAGCTCCCGCCATCGATATCGTAAAAGTCGGCAAATACGCCGGTTATGAGATCATTTCAAACGTACTGGCAAAAGCCGACGCCCCACTCATTCATTCCCTCATCAGCAAAGGATAAAAAACTGTGAAGATTGGAATGATGAGTTCAATCATCAAAATCAGGGATTGGCTGGCCTATTACGTCGCGAGAGTCCACCTCTCCATCTCAATGGGCAGATATAGCCTGCAGGCCCAGCCAATCCCACCCTTTACCTCGCTTTACCCCCGCCGACGCTTCAAATCCCGCCTTTAGTTTTTTTCTTTTCCTTCTTTTGCTCTATAGTTTCTAGCTTCCCATCGTTCTTTAAATTCGATCAAATTTTCGTGCTTCATCTCAAAGCTGTGGTTCAGAGGAAGGCGAATATATGGCATATCCACCTTATTTGACTGCATCACAGTGTTCTTGGAATATATTCAATGTCAGCAATCATGGATGTAGGCGGTACAATCATTAAATTCCATCACAACAATCCTGATAGGCAAACCATAAAAATCGAAATAAAACCCAAGTCACAATGCCCTTGATTCTATCCGAGAATCTCAAGAAGCTCAGCTAGAACCATAGCAGTGGCCCCCCAGATCTTATTCCCCTCATATAGATAAAAAGGAACTCTTACCGGAATTCCACGGATTGTCCAGACCTCTTCGTGGCGATTGACGGGATCCTGGAGATGCTCCAAGGGGACTTCTATCACCTCTTCCACTTCCTCAGGCGCAGGTATAAACTCGGGGCGCTCCGGGAGCGCGGCAACGAACGGATGGATACAGGTGTCACTCGGGGGGATGTACAAGGGGGTCAATGTCCCCAGTAAACGGAGGGAGTCGGTCCGGACTCCCAGTTCCTCAGAGGTCTCTCTCAAGGCCGTTTGAACGAGGTCTTCCCCTGGTTCCTGCCGCCCTCCAGGCAATGAGATCTGGGCCTGATGATACCGCACCAGAACCGAGCGTCTTGTGAGGACGAGAAACAGATGGTCGTCGCACGGATAGAGGAGGACAAGAACTCCGGCTCTCGCACATGAGGAATCGACTTCATCGTATTTGAGATGGCCGGGCCTCGGACGGGGGGTCATTTTGAGCTGAGCGTCTAACCCCGGTATGTCCTCTCTGAGTTTTTTTGCGAGCAAACGGAGAAGGCGATCTCTGTCGGGCTCCTTCAACCAACCATCTCCTTTTGATCTTATCTTAAGTATAATGATGAGAACGAATGGTTCGGATTATGGGATCTCGAGAATAACGGTAGCCCACGCTGCGATCGCCTCCCCTCGACCGACCGCATCGAGACCTTCATTGGTCCTGGCTTTGATTCCCAGGTCCTGCAGTCCGATCCGCAGGATGGGGCACAACACTTCCTTCATCTGGGGGATTATCGGGGATAGACGCGGCTCCTCTGCAACGACAAGAGAATCGATGTGTGTGATTTTGATCCTATCCCGATCGAGTCTCTGGACAACCTCTTCGAGCAGCTCGGTGCTTCGGATACCCTTGAACTGTTCCTCTGTGTCGGGGAATCGGTTCCCGATATCCCTATCACCCAAAGCACCCAAAATCGCGTCGATGATAGAATGGATCAAACAATCCCCGTCCGAGTGTCCCAACAGTCCTTTATCGAAGGGGATCTCTATCCCTCCGATAAAAAGCTTTCTTCCCTCTACGAGGCGATGGACATCGTAGCCGAGCCCGGACTTAATCTTCAAGATATCCCTCCGCGGTCCGAATGTCTTCGGGTGTGGTGATCTTGATATTCCTGGGGTCTCCCGTAACTGCAACGATCTCGGCTTCGATCCGCTCAACAAGGGCGGCCTCATCTGTCCCCAGGAAGTTGTCCTTTTGTGCCCGTTCCAATGCCGCCTTGAGGATAGGATAGGAAAACCCTTGAGGGGTCTGCGCGCGCCGGAGGTCTTCTCTTTCCACAGTCCGAAGGACCTTATCCCCCTCGATGACCTTGACTGTATCCTCGATAGGAATGACAGGGACCGCCGCTCCTTTCTCCTTTGTCGCTCGAATGACTCGGCTGAGAAGGGCGTGGTCGACCAAAGGACGGACACCGTCATGGATGAGAACAAAGCCAGATTTTTGAGGATCGACCTCCCCGAATCCAGCAGCCACGGAATCCTGCCTATGTTTCCCTCCAGTAACCACGGCAGTGATTTTGGGGAACCGTCTCATGTACTCTGCTTTCTCAATATCGCTCATCAAAACGAGAACGATATCCGCCACCTGGACATGGGTATCAAAACATTCCAAGCACCACTCCAACACAGGCTTTCCCTTGAGTGGAGCGTACTGTTTGGGAGCACCAAACCGCTGGCCCTCGCCGGCCGCGACAATGATCGCACTCACCTTATTCATGTGGCTCTTCGTTATATCGCCCGAATATCATTTTACCAACAGTCGTCTGGAGCACGGAGGTGACCGTGATGCTCACCGTTTGCCCGATCATTTTTCGTGAATTATCCACGACGACCATGGTCCCGTCATCCAGATAGGCCACGCCCTGGTCTTTTTCTTTCCCCTCCTTGAGGATGAAGACGCGGATCGACTCTCCGGGGAGGACGACAGGTTTCATGGCATTGGCTAGCTCGTTGATGTTCAAGATCTGAACACCCTGGAGCTTAGCGATCTTGCTCAGGTTGAAATCATTGGTGATGATCTTAGCGTCTTGATGCTTTGCCAGCTCGATCAACTTGGAGTCTACATCCTGGGTCTCAGGAAAATCCACCTCAGAGATCACGACAGAGACCTGAGAAGATTTCTGGAGATGGTCCAGGATCTCAAGCCCCCGCCGGCCTCGCTGCCGTTTGATCCCGTCAGAGGAATCGGCTATCAGCTGTAGCTCTTTCAGGATGAATTGAGGAAGGATCAATGTGCCCTCGATAAAGGCCGTATCGCAGATGTCGGCGATCCTCCCGTCTATGATCACACTGGTATCCAGGATCTTATACACGCGTCCGACACTTTTCTCCCGGAAAAAGCGAAGAAAATGAGCGGGGTCGAGCCATTCGAATCGCTGTGTTCCGACCAAAAACCCGATGTAGGGCAGGATCAAAAGAAAAAAGATCCGGATAAAGGTCGTCGTCGTGCTGTCGGGGGCGATCGTTTGGTAGATGGACCCCATAAGCCATCCGAACAAAACACCAGCAAAAGTTCCCAAGGTCGATCCCCAAATGATCTTGAACTGGCTCTTTCTGATCCTCGTCTCGAGATAAACGATGATAACACCCAGCACAAATCCAGTCAGTGCTCCGTAATGCGGCACCAGGTGAAAGGGGGGGAAAAAATATCCGGCTGCCGCTATCGAAGCGACAACCAAGATGCGAAGGATAAAAATGCCCATATTAACCTCTAAATCGTATTAAATTTATAAATATTAATATTAAAAAATATTATCGATGACATCCTTAACGCTAAGAACGCCTATCAAGTTTATACCGGTTATGTCTTCTTTTTCAAGATGGGAGATATTTCCCTCGGGAAGCAGGACAGTCTGGAAGCCCAAAGAGATCGCCTCCTTCACCCGCGCGACCGGATGGCCGACCGAGCGGATCTCCCCGCTCAATCCCACCTCTCCGAAGACAGCCAACCTCGAGGGGATAGCCTTATTTTTCAAGCTGGAAACGACCGCAACGAGAATGCCCAGGTCTGTAGCCGGTTCATCAATCGTGAGCCCTCCTGCCACATTCAGGTACACATCTTCGCCAGCAAAGCTGAACCCGAGTTTTTTCTCAACGATCGCCATGAGCATCGAGGCACGAAAATGATCGCACCCGATCGTCATCCTCCGAGGATTCCCTGCAAAAAGAGTCGTTGAGACGAGCGCCTGCACCTCCGCGAGCAGGGGCCTGGAGCCCTTGATCGTACAGACGATGGCGCTGCCGGCCTCGTTTGCAGGACGCTCCTTCAAAAAAAATGCAGACGGATTGGCCACGGCAAGAAGTCCCCGTCCGGTCATCTCAAAAATGGCCAGTTCCGATACCGGGCCGAAACGGTTCTTGAGCGCCCGCACCACACGGTGGCTGTGATCCCGCTCTCCTTCAAAATAGAGCACACAGTCGACCATGTGCTCCAACGACTTGGGGCCGGCCAGAGAACCTTCCTTTGTGATGTGTCCGATGAGAAACGCAGAGACCATATTGGATTTGGCGAACCGAAAGACCTGGTTGGTGACTTCGCGCACCTGACTGATCGTTCCCGGACTTGAAGACAGCTTAGAGGAAAAAACCGTCTGGACAGAGTCCAGGATAACGATTTGAGGCGAAAGCTTTTCGGCATGTGCGATGATCCGTTCCAGGTTGGTCTCTGCCAAGAGATACAGGGCGCCCTTCTGGATCCCCAATCGCTCTCCACGGAGCTTTATCTGCTCCAAAGATTCTTCGCCGGAAACATAGAGGACTTTATCGCCTTGAGCAGAAAAATCCCGGCTGACCTGGAGGAGCAATGTGGATTTGCCGATGCCGGGCTCTCCTCCGATCAAAACGAGAGATCCCAGAACCACACCCCCTCCGAGAACTCTGTCGAGCTCTGCGATCCCCGTTTGGGCTCTCTTTTTTTCTCCCTGCTGGACCTCCTCATAGAGGGTCGGCTCTGAAGGGGGAAATGCGAATTCTGCAGAGGTGTCCTCTTCGATCTCCTCGATCAGAGTGTCCCATTCACCACAGCTGGGACAACGTCCCATCCATTTGGGAGAATGAGCCCCGCAGTTCTGGCAGACAAATGTTGTCTTCGCTTTCATCAGAGGCCAACACCCAACCCAAAAAAAAGCTCTCTATTGTCAGAAACGGAAAAATCGTCCAGACCGAAAAGTATGTAGAAAAATTTGGTGGCATAAAAACTGGTTGAAAACCGAAAACGCGGCTGCGGGTCCCTGTTAAAGGCGTAGGATTCGAGACTGAATCTCAATCGATCCTGCCAAGCATACAAATCCAGGCCTAAGCCGATCTCAGATTCCAGAATCCCCGCCCGGGGAGAAAAAGAGCCCAGCCTGATCCCTCCGAGAAGAGAGTATGTGAACCTTTCTTCCCAGGGATCCCGAACGATCTGGCCCAACAGATAAGCATCGGATGTCGGCCATAAGGCAAAGGAAAGAGTTCCTTTGAACAGTTCGCTTTTTTCATAATAGTCGATGTGTAATCCGCCCTGTGCACGTATTGCAGAAGCTTTCTGCGTCGCTTTCTCGACCTCGCCCAAAGTTTTTTCTGCCCTGTTGTAGAGCTCGGGGTCCTGGATCAGTTTGCCGAGAGTCCCCTCGCCCCGGTTCACTTTGCCCAACGCCTCATTCAGCTGGTCGAGAGCAGCCTCTGCCTGTTCGATCAATTCTCTGAGTTTTTCAGTGCTGTCAGCGATGTTCCCCCTGTTTTCACCCAACATATCCTTCATCGTGACGATCAGCTCATTCAAGTTATCGGCAATCTCTTCCACTCGCCTGTCGAATTTTTGGATCGTTTGGGTCGAGGATTGGAGCCCGGCACTCAGACTGCCTTTGTTCTCCTGTGTCAACTCCCTGAGATCTTCAGTCAAAACCGCAAGATTTTGAAGGATCTGCTTAAAATTCATCTTTGGCTCCTCGCCGCCGAGCATTTCCTTCAGTGCTTTGCCCACTCCCGAGATATCTTCACCGACAGACATCAACAGGCTCCCCACCTGGTCAAAACTCATCGGAGTGAAGCTCTTTATGCTGTCTCCGGGGTCACAGATCTCCGGTCCTTCTCCGGGGAGGATCTCGATGTACTTCTCGCCGAGGAGGCCCAAAGACGCCAACATCGCCGTGGAATCTTTGTAGATCTCAACGCCTTTATCGATGTCGAACTGCACTTCAGCACGGACACCTTTTAAGCGGATGTCTTTGACATGGCCGACCTTGACTCCCGCCATCTTGACAACCGTCTTTTTTTCCAATCCTGCGGCCGTTTCAAAATCAGCGTATAGAGGGTATCCCTCCCCTCTGAGCAAAAGGGTGAAATCACCGACGATAAAGATAACAGTTGCCATGATGAACAAGGCTATGCCCAGGAACAAACCGACTTTTATCTCACGTTTCATGGTCGTTTCCTCGTTTTTTCTGTATCATTTGCCCACAGGATTTTCTGTGGACAGCATCTATGCCCATACATGCCTCACCATTCCCTGATGGGCCCTTTGGCTCGGCCATGGATGAACTGCTGCACGACTTCATTCAGAGTCTTTTTGATCTCCTCCGGGGATCCCTCTTCGACGATTCTCCCCTCATACAACATGGCGATCCTGTCTGCAATCTTATAGGCGCTCACCATATCGTGCGTGATTACCACCGAAGTCACTCCCATCTCTTTTTTCATCTGGATGATCAGGTCATTGATGGCATCGGCTCTTATCGGGTCGATCCCGGTGGAGGGTTCATCGTAGAGGATGATCTCCGGTCCGTAGGCAATGGCCCGCGCCAGGCCCACCCGTTTTTTCATCCCTCCGCTCAACTCATGAGGCATGAGATCCTCGATCCCTCTGAGCCCGACCATCGCAAGGCTATTTCTCACAGCCTTGATTTTTTCCTCATCGGTAAAATCCCTGTACCGTTCGAGGCCGAAGGCAACGTTTTGCCCCACCGTCAGAGAATCGAAGAGTGCGGCTCCCTGAAACAGCATCCCGAATCTCCTTCGAAGCTTATAAAAATCGTCCTCACTCAAACAGCAGATCTCCGTGCCATCGATGAAGATTTCCCCTTTATCCGGCTTGAGGATCCCTATCATGTGTTTGATCAGGACGCTCTTCCCGGAACCGCTTTGTCCGATGACCACAACCGTTTCCCCCCTTTTAATGTCCAGACTCACTCCATCGAGGACCTTTTTCCCCCCGAAAGACTTGTGCAGATCTACGATTTGAATCATTAGCCGAGCGACACAGGTAACATCCTGCTTAGAAAGAAATTGAGGATCAAAATACAGATACTTGCGATAACAACGGTCCGAGTTGTGGCTCTCCCCACGCCCTCGGCACCCCCTTCAGCGTTTAATCCCTGCCAGCACCCGATAATGGCGATCACCAATCCGAAGACGACAGCTTTGATGAGGCCGGTGATGACATCCCACAACTCGAGATAGATCATGGTATTCCGCCAGTATAGGGTGCGGTTCACTCCCATGATGGCGTTGTACAGATAGCCACCTGCAACACCGATGACATCCCCGTACAGGGTTAAGCAGGGAAGCATGATGATACTGGCCAATGTTCGGGGCACCACAAGATAACGATTGGGATCGGCCCCGAGAGTGAAAAGGGCATCCACCTGTTCGGTGATCCTCATGGTTCCGATTTCGGCGGCCATGGAGGACCCCACACGCCCCGTGACCATGAGTCCCACCAGGATGGGGATCAACTCTTTGGTGAGACCGAGAGAGATGATCGGTCCCCCATAGGCTTCCGAACCTGGGCCTATATATCTGTGAAACCCCATGTATGTTTGAAGCCCGAAGACAAGGCCGCCAAAAGCGGCGGTGAGGGAAACGACAGGCAGGGACCGCACACCGATTTCTTCCAGTTGCTGGAGAAAGATCTTCCCTTCCCAGGGTCTTCGAAAAAAATTCCTGAGCGTCCTGGAAAGAAGGATCCCGATTTCCCCCATCTGTTCGAAGAACATAAAATATGGGGGGATTTTTGTTTTGTCCGGCATGGTCACTCTTCAAAAACGCGAAATTCTTGATCGTTGAAACGGGCGAACTTGTTCAAGAAGGCCAGGGATAATTCTCCGGTCGGCCCGTTTCTCTGTTTGGCGATGTTGACCTCCGCAACGCCCCGGTTGGTTTCGTCATCCGGATGGTAAAACTCATCTCGATATATAAAAATAACCAAGTCGGCGTCCTGCTCGATCGCCCCTGATTCCCTGAGATCGGACAGCTGGGGCTTCGGTTTTGCGCGGCGCTCTTTTTCGGGAGAGCGGCTCAACTGCGAGATGCCGACAACAGGGATTTGGAGTTCTTTGGCAAGCTCTTTGAGAGACCTTGAAATGTAGGAGATCTCCTGCACTCTGTTTTCGAAACGACTACCCGCTCGCATGAGCTGCATATAATCGATAAACACCAAGTCCAGGTGTTGTTCCATCTTCAACCGCCGTGTTTTCGCCTTCATCTCCATAACCGTGAGGGCGGCTGTCTCGTCGACATAGATCCTTGCCTGCGAGAGTACTTCTCCAGCTAATTTCAACCGCTCGAATTCCCTGTCATTGACAAATCCAGTCCTTACCTTCTGAAGGTCGATCTGCGCCTCGGAACAGAGGAGGCGCATGGCGACCTGTTCCTTCGCCATCTCGAGTGAAAAAAAGCCTACAGAATACTCCGTCTTGAGCCCCACATGTTGGGAAATGTTCAAACACAGGGCTGTCTTCCCCATGGATGGCCTGGCGGCAACGACGATGAACTCGGAATTGTGGAAACCGGCGGTCAGTGCATCCAGGTCCCGGAATCCTGTAGGGATCCCCGTTACCGCTTCGTTCCTGTGGCGCAGAGTGTCGATGGTTTCCAGTGCGGGGGGCGCCAGGGCACTGACAGGTATAAAGCCCGGTTTCACTCTTTGTTCCGCCACTTCGATGATTGCGGACTGCGCTTCGTCAAGCAGAAGGTCCGCATCCTCTTTCTGCTCGTAGCTGGATGATATGATCTTAGCCGATGACAGGATCAGTCGTCTCAAAAGGGCTTTTTCCTTGATGATCCGCGCATGGTATTCGATATTCAAGCTCTTCGGGACACCATCCATCAAGGATGAGACATAGGACGCTCCCCCGACTTCATCCAATTCTCCGGCCCTCTGGAGTTCTTCTGTGATCGTCAGAAGGTCCACGGGTTGGCTTTTATCCACCATAACAATGATCTTATCCAGTATTTTTCGGTTCGAATCTTTGTAAAAATCCTCGGGCGAAATAATCGAAAGAACGACATTGAGGTTTGTGTTGTTTACGAGAATTCCGCCGAGCACGGTTTTCTCGGCCTCCAGACTGTGTGGAGGAACCTTCTTCAACAGTGTGAGATCGAGTTCCATGTTACACCCTTTTGGCCTGATGAGTCCGTCTATGTTTTCGATCGCTCATCCCGAAAGCCCCTTTTCCTTGCCGGGTTCAGGACATAACGAGCTCAACAGATCTATGTATTGTTTTTATTTGCCGCTTCTTTGCTGTCGTCCTCTTCCGCCGATCCTTCCGGCTCCTCGGCGACCCTCTCCGTTTTTTCCGAGTCTTCCTTTGTTTCTTCGGAAGGGTGAGGGGTGTCTTCAGGGCTGCTCTTGGTCTCTTCCGGAGTCACCTCTTCCTTTCCGGGGATTATTCCGGATTCCTTCGGCCTCTCTTCGGGCTCTTTCTCCTGCGCACCCAGCGTTTCCTCCGGAGTATCCGAAGGAATGATCTCTGCCTCTTCGATTGACGGTTCCTCGGCGGTCTCTTTCTCGCCTACGGCGCCTTGGCCTTCAACCAAAGAATCCTGTGTCTCCTTCTCTTGGGGAGGTTCCTTTGTTTCTTCGAGAATCTTTGTGGGCTCTTCTTGGATGCCCTCTTTCACAACAGGCTCTGATTCTGGCTCGGCGGCTGCGCCCATAGGCCTCTCTTGGAGAGCCTCTTCTTTTTCTTCTGTTACGGGAAGCTTTGTCTCCTCTCGGCCGGAAGGGGATGCGGCCGTACCCTCCTCGACAAGATCCGGGCCAGCGTCTTTTTCCTCCCGTGTGCTAAGCTCGTCCTCTTTGACGACCTCTAACTTGACCTCCGCTCGTTCTTCATGGAAGATCTTTATGGGGACCGTGTAATTCCCCAACCTCTTTATAGGCTCGTCCAGAATAATCTTTCTTTTTTCCACCTCGAATCCCTGGGCGGCAAGGGCATCCCTGATGTCCGTCGAACTGACAGATCCGAAGATGACATCCTTTTCACTGGTCTTGCGCACGAAGGATAGGGTGACCGCGTTCAGCCGATCGATGAACTCTTGATAAGAAGCCTTCTCTTTCTCGAAACCTTTTTGCAGGGCTTTTTGCTCGATTGCGATCATTTTCATGTTGCGTGATGTCACTTCGACGGCCATATTTTTTGGGATCAAATAATTCCTTCCATATCCTGGAGCAACATTCACAATATCTCCCTTTTTGCCGAGGTTTTCGATGTTATCGCGAAGAATGACTCTCATTTTTCCTCCTGGTCGTTTAGGCCCTCAATCGCTGATGTATGGGAGGAGAGCCAGTAATCTTGCTCTTTTTATCGCTGTAGTGAGCTTTCGTTGATGGTAGGCACATGTCCCTGTGACTCGTCTCGGAGAGATCTTTCCTCTTTCGGGGACATATTTTTTGAGGATATCCACTTTTTTGTAGTCGATCTCCCTCACTCTGTTCTCACAAAAACGACAGACCTTTCTCTTAGGCGGAAAATATCTCTTGCCCATCCCTCTTTCACGTCTGTATTCTCTTGCCATCGTCATGTCTCCTTTGTCTTGTCGTCCTCAGTAGGGAGCTTTTCCTCGGAATTCTCTTTAGCGATATCTTGGGACTCTTCCTTGGACCCGGTTTTAGCGTCCTCTTCGGCCTTCTCTTCGGATCCTTTTTTTGGTTCTGTTTTCACCTCTATCTCTGGCTGTTCCTTTAGTTCGGCCTCCGAATCTTTTTTCGGAGTCTCTTTCGCCGGATCCTTCAACGCACTGTCCTTTTTTCCTTTTGCATCTTTGTCTTGAGCTTTTTCGGATCCCTTTGGGAGTTTTTCTGCCGGTTCTTCTTCATGGTCCTTTGTGGAAGCGGCTTTTTCTTCTTTCTTTTTATAACCTTTTTTCTCTTCCTCCTCTGCAGCTTCTCGTTTTTTCTTCGCTGGGACTCGACCCCTTTTCTTTGGCTCTGAGATTTCGTTTTTTACAGTCAAATAACGGATGATCGCCTCTGTTTGCTTGAAGCGCCTTTCTAGCTCCTCCGGAATCGATGGATCCCCCTCATAGAGGAAGAACACATAATAAGCTTCTTCGTACTTTTGAATGGGGTAGGCGAGTTTCCTCTTCCCCCATTCGTCCACGTTGACCATGATCCCCTTCTTTTTTGAGATAACGTCCGCCATCTGGGAGATAAGCTTCTCGTTATCTTCTTCTGGCAGGTTGGGGGCGATTAAAAAAGCTGTTTCGTACTGTCGCATTGACACCTCCTTATGGATATCAAGCCCCTTCTTTCCAAAGAAGGAACAAGGAGTTTCCTCTTAAATCACCGAAACTCTGATTCAAACGCGATCGTTAATGAATTATCATTAAACCACAAACTGTATTCAATACTCAAGAAGTTTTATTCGAAACATTCGGTCCCAAAGTATAAAATCGATATCCTCACTTTTCCTGGTCAGACTGTGTGCGCTGATTATAGAGGTTCATCGCAACCTCGATCCGTCCCTCGAGAATGAGGTCAAGTGCCTTCCTCGCACGGCTCAGGCCCTGTTCGAGGAACGGCTTCTCCTCATCAAAAAAAGAGGAGAGGACAAAATCTGTCGCATCCATATCTGGGGGCAAGGGCCCGATCCCAATCCTGATCCTCGGAAATAACACACTGTCCAGGGCCTGAACGATCGAGCTCATCCCCTTGTGTGTACCAGCACCCCCTTCCTTCCTGATCCGTATGTCGCCCAAGGGAATATCGAGATCGTCATACACGATCACCAGGTTTTCGAGATCGAATCTCCCGGATGCAACGATCTGATGCACGGCCAGACCGCTGTTATTCATGTATGTTTGGGGTGTTGCAAGAAGGATCCTCTCGCCGCCTCTGTCTGTCCACTTCGTCTTTGAGGAAAAAGAGCTTTTCCTCAGCCTAACGCCCCATGCCTTGGCCACGTTCCTGACGAAAAGGAATCCCACATTATGGCGCGTTCGCGCATACTGCTTTCCGGGATTCCCCAAGCCAACCACAGCCCACAAGTATCAATCTTCCTTTTTGGCCTCTTCCTCTTCTTCTGCCTTTTCCTTTTTGATGACTTCGGGTTCTTCTCCTTCAGAGATCACCTCTTCTTCGAGCTCTTCTTCCTCGACAACGACCTCTTCTTTGGCCTGTGCATGTATCATGGCGATCACGGTCTCAGGATCACTGACCCACTTCGCTCCTTCCGGCAAAGAGATGTCTTCGAGTTTCACTGATTGATGGAGGTGGAGCTCCGAAATATCCACTTCGATGTGCTCGGGAATAGCTTTGGGCAGACATTCAAGCTCGACTTCCCTCGTGACGAAATCGACAAAGCCCCCTTCGGCCTTCACGCCAATCGCCTCGCCCGTAAGAATAAAGGGGACCGTTACGCGAATTTCTTTATCCATAGAGATCAAAATGAGGTCGACATGGAGCAACTCGCCACTGACGGGACTGAGCTGCGCTTCTTTAATCATGACATCCCGGGTCTTGGAATCATAAGAGATCTTAAAGATCGTGTTCTCTCCACTCTCTGACCTCAAAATTTGAAAGACGTCTTTTTTATCGAGGGAGAGAGAGACGTTTTCAGCTTTGGCGCCGTAAAGATTGGCGGGAACTCTCCCTTCCTGTCTCAACCGTCGAGATGCATTTTTCCCAAAAGCCTCTCTCATTTCACCTTTGATCTTAATTGCCATTGTTCAATCCTCCTCAAGTAAACAGTGAACTCACCGAGAGGCCTTTGTTGATCCTCAAGATCGCCTCTCCAAAAAGCTCTGCTACCGATAGTACGACGAACTTATCCGTAGAATCCGATTTATTCTTCAGTGGTATTGTGTTCGTCACGATGAGCTTTTCCAGGCTCGAATTATCGATACGCTCCACAGCCTTACCGGACAATACAGGGTGCGTGCATGCAGCGAAAATCCTCAGCGCTCCTTTTTCTTTAAGGGCTTCGGCACTCTGGACGAGTGTTCCCGCTGTGTCGACCATATCATCAACGATTATGACGTCTCTTCCTGAAACTTCTCCGATGACGTTGAAAACTTTGGCGACATTGGGAGAAGGCCTACGCTTATCGATGATGGCCAGGTCCGCATCCAGCCTCTTCGCGAACCATCTCGCTCTGCCGACCCCACCCGCATCAGGCGAGATAATGACAAGATTTTTTAATCCCATCGAGTGGATGTGTTTGACTAGAACGGGTGCCGCCATTAAGTTATCCATGGGGATGGAGAAAAAACCCTGAATCTGAGGAGAGTGAAGGTCCATGGCCAAGATCCTGCCGGCGCCCGCCGCCTCCAGAAGGTCCGCAATCAGACGCGCCGAAATGGGGACACGGGGCCTGTCTTTCCAGTCCTGCCGCGCATAGCTGTAGTAGGGAATCACCGCCGTGATGCGCTCCGCCGAGGCCCGTTTGAAGGCATCAATCATCAAGAAGAGTTCCATAAGATGAAAGTTAGATTCCTCCGCTCCAGTCTGAACGATGAAAATATCCTCTCCACGGACATTCTCGTCAATGTAGAAATGGATCTCCCCGTCGCTGAACCGCTCGAGAACGCATTTGCCCAACTCGATGTCAAGATAGCGAACGATCTCATGAGCGAGGGAGGGATTCGAGGACCCCGAAAACACTTTCATCGAATTTTCTCTTTTCACTATAGCTCCTCTTTTTCGATCTCTCCCCTTGGAGAGACCATCTGAATTCAAGCTCTGGCTGGGGTGGAAGGATTCGAACCTCCGAATGGCGGCTCCAAAGGCCGCTGCCTTACCGCTTGGCTACACCCCAGCAAACACACGGCTCCAATATCGCTCACGTGGAATCGTCTCCACGAGGAGCGACGGATGTATTCTGTTCACCTCATCCAAGGCTTCTCTAGCCTTTCTCTCTTCCCGATAGAGGCCAAAAACAGCAGAGCCTGAACCACTCATCAAAGATAGCTCTGGCTCCGTACTCTGGAAAAGTCTCTTTATGGCTTCTATCTGAGGGTATGAACGAAATACCGTCTCTTCTAAGCTGTTTTCCAATAAATGCAGTCTACGGCTCTTTAAAAACCCGATAATTTTACTGACTTTGGCGTCCGAAGTCAAGGAGGGCCGGAACTGGCTGTAGACAGAGGCCGTCATGATCGGAGTCTCGGGAAGGACAAGAACACAATAATAAGAAGGGAGGTCCTGTATGGATTCGACCTCCTCCCCTCGTCCCAGGCCCAAACACAATCCCCCTTCCAGAAAAAAGGGGACATCCGTCCCCAGCTTTTTCCCCAACTCCATCAATTCTCTTTTTTTGAGATTCAGCCCCCAAAGTTTGTCCAGCGCGTAAAGCGTCATCGCCGCATTGCTGCTCCCGCCACCCAAACCCATGCCAGGCGGGATGCGTTTGTCTGCCCACACCTCAACTCCTGCCGAAACACACTGGTGCTCTTTCAGGATTTGAGCGGCCTTGTAAATAAGGTTTCTTTCATCCCAAGGGATGCTTTTATCGTTCCCCCTCAGGAGAATTTTATCTGCGGGAGCCGAACGGAATTCCAAGACATCGTGAAGGGAGACCGACTGGAGAAGAGTTCTGACTTCATGGTAGCCGTCCTCCTTTCTGTCCAACACTTCCAATCCCAGGTTGATCTTTGCGAAGGAATAAAGCTTCATTTCAGAACAGCTTTTGAATCTCTTCCCAGGTTTTTTCTTCATATCTTCGGATGAATCCCGTCGAGAAGGCCCTATCATTCAAAGGCTGGTTAAAACCGATGTTGCGGATTTTAAGGTGTCCTTCATTCAGAGGGTGCGAGAAAAATATCTCGCGGGCAATGGTTGTGTCGGGGATGAAATTTTCTACAGAAAATTGGAGGTCCCCTCTTTTCCCTCGAACAATCCTGTCCCGTCCATCCCTTTGGAGGTTCCATGCGAAGGATGGCTCATTTTCAGGCCATCGGCCGCTCAAGAGCGAGGCCATCTCCTCCAAGCTCAAATGAAATCCCATAAAACGGAAGACGATCTCCTCTTCGCCCGCTCGCCAATAGACTCTTTTGGAGGGAAGCACAAAATAGGCTTGGCTTTCGGTAATGATCACTTGATAGATTGCGCGCCCTAGAAAATCAGAGGCATCGATCCTCCCTCGATCCGGAGAAACGAACAGGAAGGAAAATTTGGTTTTCGCCGAGCCCTGGGCACCCTCATACCTCAGTGAGGCATATCCCTCCATACTCTCTATCATGGGAGGAACAGGCGTTAGCAACACAGCAGACGGCCGGCAGCACAAAAGGAACAACAGAACAAAGCACACACCAAGAAGCTTGTATGCTCGCAATTCCGGCCTCTAAAAGTGAACGCAGATAATCCCGATCACTGAGAGTTCTCTCCGCCCTTCCTTCTTTTTCCCTTCTCCCGAGTGCCGTCTGAATCCGACAGCTTGAATCCATAGTCTTTCGTTTTATATTTTTTGTCTTTGAATTGATCCAAAAAGAGCTCTTCATCTTCATCAATCATGAGGCGCTTATCGCCGGATCTGGCTTCGTTATTAGAGAGTTTAAAGCCATAATCCTGGGCTTTCATTGCCCTCGAGGACCTCTTTTTTTTCCGCAAAACAGGATAGAGCGGAGAGGTGATCCTTTTGCCGAAGCAGGAAAGATTCGGATTCAGGATCAACAATAGGATAAAGGCTCCGAATATGATGATGATACCGTATGTCGCCCAGTTCATGTTCTTTGTCTTATCTAAATGATGACCCTCGTTCCCGGTCGTCAATCGGATTAGACCTCTTCAAACGAGTGCCGCTTTTTATTATAAGAGCCTCCTTATATATAGTCAAATCGACACACTCCCGCCTTCCTCCTGTGAGGCAATCTTACCCGCACGCGGTTCATCACGATCTAAGAATCTTCCCGTAAGAATCTCGGCTGCCCACAGCGTTGTCTTGGGAAGATTACACAGGATTCAATACGCTCGGATGTTCTGAAAACAGAGAATTCGGGGCGGGAAGAGGAGGGGATAGAGAGTGTTCAATCAGGGTTTTTCGTCCAGGTCTTCCTGAAAATTGGGAATCATGGACATAATCTTCTCTTTACCAAGGTAAAAACCCAAAAAAAAGGCTGAAGACGTGACAATAACCGTGAAGATCGATTTTAGAATGTGCCTCATGATAAATCTCCATTCATTTTTAACGGATATCCGAAGAAAAGTCAATTGAAAAATGGCACGAATAAGCACAATCTCGTCAATTGCGGCAATTCCTGTTATAATAAAGTTCTCGAATCCTTGCACAGTGAGGTCAGGATATGAAGGGTAAAATTGTTGCTGTAATAATAATTATTGGGGCCCTGTCCGCTCTTTCCATAGCAGCGCAGGGAATCCGTAAGTCGATCTGTGCGGGGAGCTGGTACGACAGCAAGCCGGATGCACTCTCCCGGCAGTTGGACAGATACCTCCTCCAGGCCGAAAGCAGCGCTTCCACAGAAGCGATTGTCGGCCTCATCGCGCCCCATGCGGGATATGTCTATTCCGGCCGGGTTGCAGCCCACGCCTATCGTCTTGTTCAGGGGCAGGACTTCGAAACTGTCGTCATCATCGGGACCTCCCACCGACACGGTTTCAGGGGATGCTCCATCTATCCCAGAGGCGGCTATGAAACCCCCTTCGGTGTGGCCGAGGTCGACGCGGACCTCGCATCCAAGCTTTCCGATGCGTCTGGCTTCAAGTTCATCCCGAAAGCTCATCTGGAGGAACATTCTGTAGAAATGCAGGTTCCCTTCATCCAAAAAGTCCTGCCCGAGGCGAAGATTGTTCCCATCGTCATGGGTGCACCCACAGAGAAAACCATTTCTTCGCTAGCGGAGGCCTTCGCAAACAACCTCCGCGGCCAAAAGGTTTTGATCGTAGCCTCCACAGACCTCTCGCATTTTCTATCAAAAGAGAACGCCAACGCTGTGGATGCGGACACCCTCTCTCTAATCCAATCCATGGATACAGACAGCATTATAGAAAAAATGGGGCGAAGAGAAAACATCATGTGTGGTGGCGGTCCGGTCGCTTCAGTCCTGCTCTATGCAAAAAAAATGGAGAACCCCGAAGTGAAGATCTTGAATTATGCCGACTCCTCCCAAGCAGGAGGGGATGAATCGCAAGTTGTGGGCTACACGGCTGCTGTAATTTATGCAGGGAGGAATCCAGGGGTTCCCTTCTCTCTTAGCGCTGATGAAAAAATGAGCTTGATCGAGATAGCACGCAAAACGCTCGATAGATTTGTCCGCACCAACGAGGTCTACCGTTGGGAAACAGATAATCCAAAGTTTTTGAGTAAAAAAGGCGCTTTTGTCACTTTGAAGAAAAATGGAGCTCTCAGGGGATGCATCGGTTTCATCGAGCCGGTCCTGCCCCTTCATCAAACCATAGTACAGGCTACCATCTATGCCGCCTCCAGGGACGCCCGATTCCCACCGGTTTCCCCTTCTGAACTCGAAGATATCGAACTCGAGATCTCTGTTCTTACTTCCCCAAAAAAGATAGATGACCCCAGAGAGGTGGAGGTCGGAAAACACGGATTGATCATCGCCAAGGGCAACCAAAGAGGTTTGTTGCTACCACAAGTTCCGGTAGAAAGCAGGTGGTCCCGACGGACCTTTCTCGAGCGGACCTGTCAAAAAGCAGGATTGCCTAAGGATGCCTGGAAATCAGGAGCGGAGATCTATATCTTCGAAGCCATCGTCTTTCATTGATACCGGAACTCTGATATAATATGCCATTTCCACACGAGAGATAAAAATGCCGTTGTACGAATACAAATGTTCGAAATGCAACACCGTGTTCGAAGTTATGCAAAAGGCCACGGATCCTCCGCTGAAGGCATGCATCCAATGCGGTGGGGCTGTTAAGAAGATCATCTCGGCCCCTTCCATCCAATTCAAAGGCAGTGGCTGGTACATCACGGATTACGCCAACAAACAAACCGCCGAGAACAAACATAAACCTCAGGATACGGAGAAAAAAGAGACAAAAAAATCTGAGGCGACTCCTCCCGAAAAAGAGGAAAAAGCATCCTCTCCTACATCTAAATAATCCTGGACAACCCCAAGCGTTGGGGCCAAATCCCAGCATTTCTTGGAACTCTTGAATCCATGATTAACGGCGTTCCGTGTGTTGTCTTCACTGATTCCCTAAGAGACATCCTGGAGGAATCGCTTCTCGAACGTCATGCACGGGGTGTCGGCCCCCCGAAAAAAAGTTTACCGATTGGATGTCTGCTCACGATCTTTTCCGTCATACGACGGGGACGAGCATCAACGTGACGGGAATATATATATCATTACGGCCGCGGGGATGTTTGTTGCCATAGGGAGTCTTTTGACAAGAGCGGATGAAGCGAATACAATTGATGAGATGAAAATCGTGATTCGTGCGCCAAACTGGATCGGCGATGCCATCCTCTCGCTGCCGGCGTTGGCCTCTGTACAGAAAAGCTTCCCCGATGCTGAAATCTGGGTCGCCGCCCCGGAGTGGACAAAGGAGATTTTTCTCTCCCTGGATTTTGTCGAGGGCACAATCCCCCTCTCCGATAGAAATGGTTACAAAAACATCCGGTCAGATGCGCACGAATTGAAGAAACAGTCCTTTGATATCGGCATACTCTTCACGAATTCCTTTGGTTCGGCCCTTCTGTTCTCCCTTGCGAAAATTCCTGAACGATGGGGATATGCAAGGGATGGGCGTCATCTCCTCCTGACCAAACGAGTAGGGATTTCTGCCTTAGAATCCCCCAAGCATCACATCCAATACTATCTATCCCTTATCTCTGGATTGGGATTGGAGACAGAGCGTCCACAGTTGGATTTCCCCTTGAGCAATGATACGCGGGTTCGAGCGGAAGGCCTCTTTCGATCGCTCTCCTTAGACAGGAACAAACCCGTCATCATCCTCGGCCCCGGAGCGTCTTACGGCCCTGCCAAACGCTGGCCTGCGTCCTTTTTCTCTCGTCTCGCCACCGAACTGCAACGAAAGCACGATGCAGAGATTCTCATCATCGGCTCCGCAACGGATCATGAGATCGCCGCGGCCATCATTGCCCCCATGTCAAAAAAACCCATCGACCTTACTGGGAAAACGACGCTTCCCCAGCTGGCCGGATCGATCAGCCTCTCGGATCTCTTTATAACCAATGACTCTGGCCCTATGCACTTAGCCAATGCACTCAAAGTCCCTGTGGTGGCGATCTTTGGGCCTACAGACCCCAGGATCACAGGCCCCTACCAAAGCCCCTCGAAGGTGCTCAAAGGACAGGTGCCATGTTGGCCTTGCTCCTACAGAGAATGTCCGTTCGAGCACCAATGCATGACTCAAATATCTCCCGAAAGGGTGATCGAGGAGTGTCAAGATTTCCTGACATGAAACGAAAGGCTGTTTTTCTCGACAGAGACGGGACGCTGAACAAAGATGTCGGATACCCCAATTCTTTCGAAGCCATAGAGATTTACTCTTACAGCTACGAAGCCGTCCGGAAAATAAACAACGCCGATTTGCTCGCTGTCGTCGTGACAAATCAATCCGGGATAGGCCGAGGTCTTATCGAAGAGGAAACGTTAAGGGATATCCACAATAAAATGCGCGATCTTTTTGGCCGGAAAGATGCCAGGCTAGACGCATTCTACTACTGTCCTCATTACATCAATTCCATGAATCCTATCTATCGAAAAGACTGCTCTTGCCGAAAACCGAATCCGGGAATGGCCCTGTGTGCAGCAGAAGATCTCAACATCCATCTCAAGGGTTCCTACATGGTCGGCGATAAAACAGAGGATATCGAGTTCGGGCTCAACTTCGAAGCCACCCCAATCCTTCTCCTCACGGGTCATGGACAGAAGTCCCTCCGAACGCTCTCGGAAAAAGGCTTGCAGCCTGCCTACGTGGCCAGAGATCTGCTCGATGCTGTCGATTGGATCATCGAAAGAGAACAGAAAACCGTTTAAAGTTGATAGAATAAATGATCCGTTTTAACGACATCCTAGAGAAGGTGTCCTCGTCCTTTACAGAACAGGAAATCACTCTTCTCAAAAAAGCATATGTATTCGCGGCCCGAGCACACAAGGGCCAGATCCGCAGGTCCGGAGAGCCCTATCTCAGCCATCCGCTGGAGGTCGCCATCATGCTGGCCGATATGAAGATGGATGCCACAACTCTTGTCGCGGGAATCCTGCACGACGTCCTCGAGGATACAGAGGCCACCGCCCCGGAGATAGAAAAGACCTTCGGTAAGGAAGCCGCCCATTTGATCAAGGGCATAACCAAAATCAGCCTGGTCGAAGTATCCTCTCCAGAGACCCGTAAGGCTGAAAGCATTCGCAAGATCATCCTTGCTATGACGGACGATGTACGAGTGATCTTCATCAAGCTTGCCGACAGGATCCACAATTTGAAAACGCTCAAGTTTTTGCCGGAGAGTAAACAAAAACAAATCGCACGGGAAACGCTGGAGATCTACGCGCCCATCGCTAACAGATTGGGCATGGGGAGGATAAAGGCCGAGCTGGAAGACCTTTCCTTCCGTTACGTCGACCCTGAGAATTACTTCAAGATCGCCTCTCTCATAGATCCTCTGAAGAAAAAAGCGGAAAAAGAGCTCAAAATTATCCGAAGGGCTCTCGGGCAGCTGATGGAAGATCATCAAATTCCCGCGGAGATATTCAGCAGGATCAAGCGACCCTACAGCATTTTCAATAAGATGGACCGGCGGGACATTCCCTTCGATCAGGTCTTTGATTTTATGGCATTGAGACTGATAACCGACACGGCAAAGAATTGTTATGCAGCTCTCGGCATCGTGCATCAGAACTGGCCGCATATTCCTCACAGATTCAGAGATTACATCGCCATGCCTAAACCGAACCTGTACCAGGCCCTGCACACGACGATCATTACGGAAAAAAAACAGACCATAGAGATCCAGTTTCGCACCCAGGATATGCACACCCTCGCGGAAAACGGCATCTCAGCTCACTGGCGATACAAAGAAACCGACCCAAAGGCGATAATGAGGGAGGACAAAAGGTTGATCTGGCTTCGGGAGGTCGCAGAGCTTTACAAGGAACAAAAAAGCCCCAGGGAGTTTTTAAAGAGCCTGAAAACGGACCTCATCCCCGAAGAAGTCTACGTGTTCACTCCCCAAGGGACTGTCATAACTCTCCCACTCGGCGCAACTGCGATCGACTTTGCCTTCCGTATTCACTCTGAGCTGGGCCTTCATGCCCGCGGAGCCAAAATCAACGCAAAACAAGTGCCTTTAAAAACCGTCCTCAAGCCCGGGGACATCGTAGAGATCCTGGAAAACCCGGATGCAAACCCTAGCAGAGACTGGCTGAACGCAGCCTATACATCAAAGGCCCGGTATCATATCAAGCGCTGGCTCAATCAACAGGAGCGCATCAAAAACGTCCGGCATGGAAAAAAGATGTGGGACAGAGCCCTGGAAAAATACGCGCGGCCCACAGGAGTGAGAAAAGCCTCTGAAATGCTGACGCGCATCTCCCAGGCCATCCCCTTCAAAATGAGGAAAATGGATGATTTCTACGCACTTTTGGGATCTGGAAAAATCGTCTTCAACAAACGACTGATGGAAAAGATCTTCCCAGAAATCGAGCTGGCCGCAAAAAAGGGGTCTCTGCTCGGAAGAGTCGTCACCAAAGTCAGGAAGAAGCCTGAGACGGCGATTCTCGTCGGGGAAAAAAAGGCGGCTTCGATAAAACTCGCCAAATGCTGCAATCCCATAAAGGGAGAGCCTGTCACCGGATACATGACTTCCGGAAAAGGGATAACGGTCCATTCCCTCAGGTGTCCTCTTGTCACGAAAGAGATTCTCGATCCACAACGAATGGTTGAGGCAGCCTGGGACAAAACCATCAAAGGGATTTATTCAGGAAAACTACTGATCAAGGGAGAGGACTCGCCCGGGGTCTTGGCAAAACTCACGGCAGTGATCGCACAGCAAAAGGGGAATATCACAAAAGCCGAGGTTGTCACTTTCCCGGACAAAAAGGGCCAGATCAAACTCACGATGAATATCAGTGATATAGCTCATCTCGAAAAAATCGTAGAGAAAATCTCTGAAATCAAAGAAATCTTTTCGGTGGAAAGAATCTGAAGTCTAGAGGACCTTTGCCACTTTGCCCGAACGGAGACATCGCGTGCAGACCCAGATTTTCTTCGGGCCGGATTGGGTCTGGGCCTTGACGTGCTGCAGATTGGGCTTCCGTTTTTTTTTGGACGCCTTATGTGAATGGCTGACCGACTGACCGAAGCTCGGTTCTTTACCACAAATATGGCATACTTTTGGCATTTTTTTCTCTCTCTTAAAAAATACGTTTATACCATAAAACCACAGAAATTCCAAATGCATCTTTTCAAGAATTATTCTCCTTAGAGCCGTGATGACATGAATTCTCATCTTTAAAAGTGACCCGATTGTATGGTGGAGAAAACGGTGAGTGGGGCTGTGCGGCCATGGCACATCTATGAAGGGGCCTTTCAACCGTGCGGACCGTTTGGGGAACAGTCCCTTCAAAATGAGTTTTCGAAATCGACGATTGTCATGCTCGGGGCGCTGCGTATCGCACTTCAATAGTCTCTAAGTCTTCCGGAACAGGCATCCCCCCAGGATACAGGTGTCCCCATTTGATAACACTCCCTACAGGCCGTTCTTGGCTTGTTCTCAGAAAGTTTTGGTACAAATATTGCAGCACTTTCGGCGTGCTTGACGAAATAATCAAAAAACAGTACTGTAGATTCAGAGGTTTTATGATGAAGATTAAATATATTATCGGGGCGCTCGCCCTACTCCCTATCGTTTTGTCGTTCATCCAGTGTGCCTCTTCTGTCCCCGCCGATCAAATGCGTTTTGGTGTTGAAGCCGCAAAGTTGGACTTGTGGGATGAAGCCATTTTCCGATGGAAAAAAGTTTTACAAACCGATCCCGACTCCGCTTCAGCGCACAACAATCTGGCCGTGGCTTACGAAAAAAAATCACTATGGGAAGAGGCTAAAAAAGAGTACGAGCAGGCACTTAAGATCCGGCCAGACGACAAACATATCAACGCCAATTATCAACAGTTTATTAAGCGTTATGAGGCTAGAAAAGATGAGATTCCTAAAAAACAATAAATGGGTTTGGTTGCTTCCCGTGCTTGTGCTGTATTCCTGTTCAGGCGGGGGGCAATACTGGCGGGTTCGGGTGGAAATGCCAAGGCCTGTTTCCTTCGAACTGGAACGCTTCGAAGAAATGGTCGTCACGGATTTTCTCGTGTTGAAGGATAGAACGGATTTTGACCTTAACAAAGAGACCACCGAATATTTTTCCTTCGAATTCGGAAAGAACATCCAGATCCCCGTTTCGAGAGCGGAAGTTGCGCCTCCGAGCGTCGAGACTTTCGAGCAAGAGGATTTTTGGACCGATCTCCCGACCGGACATGAAGACGCCATCGTTTTCACTGGAACGATCGACTACAGATCGGAAGTCAGGAAGGCCCTCGTGGACAGAGAAAGGCGTCAATTCGAAGACCCCTTTCCCGATAAAACATCCCTCGAAGAGCGAAAGTTTTTTACACTTTTTTTCAATCTTTATCTGATCGATTCGAAAACCGGGAAGACCCTTTACCAGAAAAACTTTAAAGAAACGCGGAACTATCAGAATCCGAATCAGACGGCTTACTTCGCTTATTTTGACCTCATTCAATCGGTCAAGGATAAACTGTTCCAGGCGTTTCTGGGAGAATCGCTCCTCCAAGAGAGATATCTCATCAATAAGTAATTAGGAGTCCCGATGAAAAAACATCTCAAAATTCTTGTCTGTGTCTCATTTTTCCTGCTTGTGGCACAAATGGGATTTGGCCAATTCTATTACTTTCCATATTACGGAAAGAACAAAGTCAATTATGTCAACTTTCAATGGGATAAATACGAGACTGCGCATTTCGACATCTATTACTACACAAAGGACTTGCGAACTCTGAAGCTCCTCGCTTCCTACGCGGAGAGCGCTTATCAGAAGATCAGCCGTGATATCAAGCATGAGCTTTCCGCCCCCGTTCCTCTGCTCTTCTACAAAACACTGACCGATTTTCAGCAGACCAACCTGTACAACATCCCAGAAGGCGTCCTCGGTGTGGCAGAGCCGCTGCTTTACCGGGTTGCCCTACACGGAGATATGCCTCCCGATGAACTGCAGGATCTCATCGCTCATGAATTGACGCATATCTTCGAGTATGACCTCCTCTGGGGCAGCCCAGGAGGCGTGATCTATGCCGTTTCTCAACCGCCGCTCTGGATCCTGGAAGGATTTTCCGAATACAACACAGGAAACTGGTCATCCTGGTCTTCTTTAATCGTCAGGGACACCGTGCTGAACGACAGGATGCCCGATATGACAGAGCGCGGGCATCTTTTCTCTCAATACCCGATGCCTCGCGATCCCGCCTATGATTTCGGACATGCCATCTACGAATTCATAGAGGAGGAATTCGGGAAAAACGGGGTGAGAGAGTTCTGGCACTCCATGAAAAATTCCTCCTTCATCGGAAGATCAGACCCGATCCAGAAGACTTTCAACATGAAGCCCCAGGAGTTCAATCACGAATTCAAAAAATACCTGCGTAAAAAATATAAACATCTGCTCCTGAGAGATAATCCTGAAGATTACAGTCTGCCCATGGGCCCCCAGTTTCCACTGAACAACTATTACTTCGCCTTCTCCCATGCCCTATCTCCGTCCGGAGATGTCGTCGCCGTGTTGACATACAGCGTCAAGGATCAAGACATCGATATCGTCCTTCTCTCCACCAAAGACGGAAAGGTCCTCAAAAACATCACTAAGGGTTACACCCTCAAGTATGAGTTCATCCGTTACAGCATCGATCCCTCCGAGGGAAAGCTCGTTGCCTGGTCGCCGGATGGCGACAGGATCGCCTTTTTCGGTCGGGCCGGGCAGAAACATTCTCTGTTCATCGTCAATGCATTGACGGGAGACACCATCATGGATGTCCCTATCCCCCAGGACCAGCCCACATCTCCGGCCTTTTTTCCTTCCGGAGATAGCCTTCTCTATATCGGTTTCGAGACAGGCATCCATGATATTTACAAGATCGACTTGGCGACCGAGGAGATCCAGAACCTGACGCAGGATGAGCTCTACGAAAAAGCCGTATCCATTTCACCGGACGGGGAGCACGCGGTCTATACGATCAGGCTGGATAAATATGACAAGATCTTTCTTTCGCCCATCGATAACCTCAAGAAAAAAACGCAGTTGACGTTCGGCCCCGGAAACAACATCACTCCCTCATTCTCCAAAGACGCCACCGAAGTCTTTTTCTCCGGAGACATGAGAGAGGCCTACAACATATATTCTGTTTCCCTGGAGAGCGGAGATCTCAAGCGCTATACGGATGTACGTACGGGCAACTTCTTTCCCGCACCCCTTCCGAACGAACAAAACACGGTCGTCTTTTCCTCCTTCAACAAGGGGTCGTTCCAGATCTACAAGAGCGAACTTGAGCCCGAAGTGGAGAAAACCGTGACGTTCGATGTGATCGAGCCCGAGGACACCTATGAGCAGTTCGAGCCCATTCTTACGCTCGAGGTGAACAAGGACGAAATCGAACCCCAGAAGGGAATAGGGAAGCTCTATCTCATGGGGCGGCCCCCCGTCGAGGCCATTATCTCGACAGACGGCTCTATCTATGGAGGAACCGCCATATCATTTTCCGATTTATTCGCAGATTACACATTCACCATCCTTGCCTATCAAGTTAGAAGTTACCGCTCCTACCAATTCTCCTTCTACAATTTGAAGAACCGTCTTCAGTACGCTGTGGACCTCTATTCCTACACTTTGTTCTACTATCCTTCTTATACCTACTACGACCCATACCTGTATAATTTTTTGAGTTACTCCGATGCCATATCGACCCGAGATATATCGGGAGCGACCGTCAGCGCATTTTATCCCTTCAACAGATATTACCGCGCCCAAGCCTCCGTGTTCTTTCAGCGCTGGGAAGAAGACTTTTATGATCCTTATATGAACCAGATCCTCGATTATAGAGGAACTCAATATGGTTATTTTCTGAATGGAAACATGTTAGGTCTTACTTTTTCCCTTGTCGGAGAAACCACCCGCTTCAAATATTTCGGCCCGGTCTCCGGCAGCACCTTTTCCCTCTCAATTCAGCAAGCGCTTCCGGTCTCTGACAGCTTCCTTTCGAACACAACCCTGCGGGCGGACCTGCGAAAATACCTGCACATCGGGGGGGATGCTCTTCTTGCCTTCAGGCTCAAGCTGTTCGGCAGCTTCGGGAAAACCCCATATGTCACCTATTTCGGCGGTAACAACGAGATCCGTTCCGTGTATTATTATTCGTTAACAGGAACAGAAGCCTGGTTCGGGAACGCCGAATTTCGCATCCCCATCGTTTATCAGTGGCAGACTCTTCTGGGTCTGCTCGGTCCTGTGCGCGGCACTATTTTCTTCGACATCGGCCGCTCGAGAATGAAAGGGTTTCCCGCAAAATTCTATGGGTTTGAAGGGCTGGATGAGAACAACATTCCCATTCTCTATGAATACGAAGCCATAGGATCCTTCGGATTCGGATTCCAGGCTTTCTTTTTGGGCTTTCCCATGCATCTTGAATTCGTCAAGGGAATGCAATGGCGGGATTTCAGCAAACCATTCGATTGGGATGTGGTGACAGGATGGCAAACAAAGTTCTGGATTGGGTTTGACTTCTAAGTCCAGGATACAATCATTAGACTCAGCCGACTCAAGACCATGATGGAGTGAATGCTCGTCGCTCCGAAGAGTGACGCAATTGTGTGGCTGCAAAAGGACTGAAAATAGCAAGGGACTAAAATTTTTCCCGTATGGTTCATTCCCTCCTTAAGGACTGTTCGGAGAACGGCCTCTAGATAGCGGATCTGCACCGCCATTCTCTCTGGACGAGCGATCCATCTTCCCTGATTTGATCTCAAAACGTGCTGAAATCACGGCCATTCCGATAGCACAGAATTTTTTTGACTATTTCACGAATTCCGCTTGAAATGAGGATAACGTGGTGCTATTATATGCGGGCCTTCTCCAAGTCAAACCTCAGCATCTACGAAGGTTTTCCACAGGTGTGAAAATTTCTGTGGAAATCTCAGCAAAGCAGATGGAACGTAAAGATAAACATAATCCTTGGCAAAAAATCCGGAATGAGATCCAAAAGGAGATAGACAAGAACAGCTACGAGACCTGGTTCTCGCCCACGGTGTACATCGGTGAAGAATCGAATTCCCTCTACATCAAAGTGCCCAATTCTTATTTCAAAGATTGGCTTTCCTTTCACTACTCAAACCTTATAAACCGGGCTTCTCAGACTCTTTTCGATAAATCTTATGAGATCAAATATGTTATCGACGATACATCCTCTCCATTTATCCGCCGATCTCCCGAGGAGAGAAAGTCCAAACACGGACATCTACTCAACCCCAATCTTAACCCCAATTATACGTTCGAAAATTTCGTCGTCGGTTCCTGTAACCAATTCGCCCATGCTGCAGCCATGGCTGTCGTGAAGAATCCTGCAAAATCATACAACCCCTTCTACATCTATGGTGGAGCCGGTTTGGGTAAAACCCATCTTATGAATGCCATCGGCCATACCATATTGAACGACTGCCGGAGTTTCAAGATCCTCTACATAACCACTGAGAAGTTCATGAACGACCTCATCAACCACCTACAATACGGCAAAATCCTCGATTTCCGCCAGAAATACCGCAGTGTGGATGTCCTTTTGATCGACGACATCCATTATCTCTCCGGCAGGGAGAGGACCAAAGAAGAATTCTTTCACACCTTCAATCACCTTTACGACAGCCAAAAACAGATCGTCATTTCCAGCGACTGCCCTCCCAAAGAGATACCCAACCTCGAAGAGCGTTTCAGTTCCAGGTTCGAATGGGGTCTGATCGCCGACCTCAAACCTCCCGATATCGAAACCCGCATCGCCATTCTCAAGAAAAAATCGGAATTGGAACAGATCGATCTTCCCGAAAGCGTGGCCCTCTTCATTGCCGACAAGGTCCGCTCCAACATCAGGGAGCTGGAAGGATATCTTCGCCGTGTTATCGCCTTCTCTTCCCTCAAGGGTGAGTGCATTGACTTAGATTTGGCTAAAGAGGCTCTAAAAAGCCTTTTGGATGCGACTTCTCACATCGTGACAGTGGAAAAGGTCCAGAAGATCGTCTGCCACAAATTCAAGATTAAATTGACTCAGCTAAAATCCAAAAATAATTCTCCAAAGGTCGCATTTCCCCGCCAAGTGGCCATGTATCTCTCCAAAGAATTGACAAACACCTCCCTTCCGGAAATCGGTAAAAAATTCGGTGGAAAACACCATACTACGGTTATACACAGCATCCGTAAAATAGAGAAATTAAGAATGAAAGATCCCGAATTCAACAAAGAAATGAACAGTATTATCAACCATATTCGCTAAAGAATCAGCATATTACGGGAGTTTTTCACATTTTCGTTTGCTTTTATTATTGTATTTATTTAATCTTATCTATATTTATTAATAAATAATAGATTCAAAAAGGAAAGGTGGAAAAATGAAATTCTCGATCGCTAAAGAAGATATTCAAAGAGAGCTTCAACTTCTCCAAGGTATAGTGGAGAAACGCAATACAATGCCTATCCTTGCTAACATTCTGATCAACACTTCTGATAATGAGATTGAACTCACGGGGACGGATCTGGAAGTGGGTCTAAAAACACACTTTGCTGCGGATATCGAGGAAAAAGGAGCCATCACGATATCCGGTAAAAAATTGTTCGAGATTGTGAGGTCCCTGGCGGAAGATAAAAAAGTGACATTTCATGAGAGCGAAAGTCTTGTTATGGAGATCTTTTCCGGAGAGAGTCAATTCAAAGTTCTCTGTTTGCCCAAAGAGGATTACCCTCAGGTTCCGGAGCCAAAATTTGAAAAAAAGATCGTGCTTCCTCTTGAGAAAGTCAAAGATATGATCGAGAAAGTGTATTTTGCAATCACTCAAGAACAGAGATACTATTTGAACGGGGCTTTGATGATCCTCAAAGATAAAAGCGTTGAAATGATAAGCACTGACGGACACCGGCTCGCCTACACATCCATGATGCTGGATGATCTCCATGTCGATGGAGAAATTAAAGGGATCGTTTCAAAAAAAACGCTCAGTGAGTTGAGAAAGTTTGAGGACGAGGCCCTTGAATTCGACCTGGATGAGAATAACCTCTTTTTTAAAGTGAACAACCGAACGCTGATCTCCCGGATCATTGAGGGAAAATTTCCCAACTATGAGGCCGTGATTCCCCAGGATAATACAAACGTCATGATCTTCTCTCGAGAGGAGGTGACAGATGCTATTCGTCGTGTATCCTTGTTATCGACAGAACGCTCCAGAGGAATAAAGTTTAACATAGAAAAAAAACAGATCCGGCTTTTCTCTTCAAATCCTGAGATCGGAGAGGCGCGAGATAAGGTGGATATCGATTACGACGGCGAGAATGTCGAGATAGGATTCAATTCCCAATACATACTCGATTTTCTGACGACAGTCAAATCAGAGCGTGTGCGCTGTGAGATGAAAGACGAGAACAGTGCAGTGCTCCTGAGGCCTGATGAGGAAGGAACGATCAAGTATTTGTATGTCCTCATGCCCATGAAAATCTGAGGGCTCTACAGAGAAGGGGAAAAAGAAACGCTCTTACCGAGAAAAGAAATTTTTCCTTCATCGTCGATAAGAACGGCTCCATACTGAGGGTAGAGATCGAGGATCTTTTGCGGGTGTTTAGATACAAAAAGAGCTGTTGACAGAGCGTCACAGAGCGCAGCCTCAGGCCCGATTACCGTCACACTCTGTTTTCCTTCTGCCGGAAAGCCGGCCTGCGGGTCGAAGACATGATGATAGCGTTTGCCCTCTTCGACAAAATATCTCTGGTAATCGCCCGTTGTGGCCGCGGCTTCACCGGAGATAGAAAGAACCCCCGAAAAACCGGCTCTTCTTGGGTGTTTGATACCGATCTTCCAAAGGGACCCTTTGGGGTTGCTCCCCCAGCAGTAGAGATCTCCACCGGCATTCACGAACCCTCTCTCGATTCCCATCTCCATCAAAACGGAAGCCGCGCGGTCGATGCCGTATCCCTTGGCGATACCTCCCCAGTCAAGAAGGGTCCCGGGAGGGAGGACGAGGCGCTTCGCCTGGATACGGATCTTATTCATACCGACCGTACCTTTTGCTCTATCCAAATCTTGGGCTTTGGGAATCCGGAAGGAGTGATCATGGAAGCCCCAGACACGAGAAAGAGATCCCACTGAAATATCAAATTTTCTTTCGGATTTCTGGTAGACCGAATAGGCCTTTTGGTAAAGAGTGAAAACTTCGGGAGCGGACAGGTCGGTCGATCCAGGAGAAAACAGGATTTCGATATTTTCAAAAACGCCGCGAACAGCCTTTTGGATGGATTTGAACTGTGAGGATGGGCAGAAGACTTTGACCTCGCACACGGTATCGAAATAGATAACTGTTGTCGTATTCCAGCTTTCTTTGGGAGCGCAGGCGCACAGGAGGACAAGCAGGAGAATTAGAAATTTCCAGAATATTTTTCGCGCTATCTGAATCAACAAATAAATCCTTAAACTCAACGAAAGGCGGATGGGGATCGGAGGTAACGCGCCTTTATATCCGTTTTATTCCCCTCATTCTCTTCAATATTCGGAGAATTGTCAAACGCAAGTGTTTGGTGGCACGTCGCTGGAGCCATCGGGAAATGAGTCGCCATGCGTTCAGCGGTTCCCCTTTGGTATGTGCGAAAAAATCGATGAAAGCGTACACGACTGCCTCTCATTGACAAAGATAGAATTTCTGTATATCGTGTTGGCATCTGAAAGGTTTATGCCGTCAGAAATAGGGATGCCGAACGGGCGTTATGTATAGACTTTGTACGAAAGGCAGAGGAAAATGAAAGGGGATCCTATCGTTTCTCTAGAGAGAGCCAGGAGTTACACGACTTTTCAACTTTTTACGCTTATGCTTCTCAGGATGTTTGTAGGCTGGCATTTCTTATATGAGGGAATCGCGAAGCTGCTCAATCCCTACTGGTCCTCCGCCGGATATCTGTCGGAGTCCAAATGGCTGTTTTCTGGATGGTTTACGGCAATCGCCGAAAATCCGGAGCTCTTGAAGGTTGTGGATTTTCTGAACATTTGGGGACAGATCACGATCGGATTGGCACTCATAACAGGGCTGTTGACGTCCTGGTCCTGCATTGCGGGAATCTTTCTTCTATTAGTCTATTATGTTTGCACCCCCCCCTTTGTCGGATACTCATACACAGTGCCGTCGGAGGGAAGCTACTTGATAGTCAACAAGATATTGATCGAGATGGCAGCGCTTGGAATTTTGCTCGCTTTTCCGACCGGGAAGATCTTCGGCTTGGATGGGCTCATATTCAGAAAGAGCGGAAAGAACGCCAGAATATCTCGGCGATTTGGAGGAGAGAATGGAGCCGGATAGAGAGGAAAATCGAAAAAGTCAAGATTCGCACTCCAGGAAAGAAACACACACAAGGCGGGATGTGCTCAAGGCCCTTTCCTCCCTCCCGGTGTTAGGTGCCTTTGTCTATGGAGTTGCCAAAAAAAGATCTTGGGAGGCAGAGAAAAGAAATCTTCTACTCAAGGAGTTGGGCCTCGAAGAAGAGGTCTTTTCCGGGCAAAGGATGGCTCCTTCCGAAAAACCGGGAGATCTTATCCGCCTTGGAATCATCGGCCATGGAGGAAGGGGCGAACACCTGGTGAGAGCTGCGGGTTTTGCACACCCAGATTTTTTCCAGATCAGAGGGGACAAAGAGAATAGAATATGGAGGGAGAGGGCGATCAACGGATTCTTGGAGCAGGAGGACCTGAATGTTCTGCTGACAGGTGTCTGCGACGTTTTTGACGTCCGTGCGGAAAGAGGGTTGGCCGCAGCCCTCAACGACAGGCGTCCGGGCGGGGGTTCGGGAAATCTGAAAGGGGCGAAACGTTTCCAGAATTATAGGGAGATGCTGGAAAGCAAGGACATCGACGCCGTGATCATCGCCACCCCGGACCACTGGCACGCCCAGATGGCCATCGATGCTGTGAGCGCGGGGAAACATGTTTACCTGGAAAAATGTATGACGAGGACGGAAGAGGAGGTCTATGCTTTGACAGATGCGGTCAAAAGGAGCGGAATGGTGTTCCAGCTGGGGCATCAAAATCCTCAACAGGAGACCTTCTGGAGAGCCAAACAGATTGTTGATAAGAACATCCTGGGCAAGATCACTCTGGTCGAAACAACGACGAACCGAAACTCCCCCAACGGTGCTTGGGTTTACAGCATCCACAAAGATGCCAGCCCCCAGACGATCGATTGGGAACAATTCCAGGGGCCGGCACCGCACAAGGTCCCCTTTAACTTGGAGCGTTTTTTCCGGTGGCGGTGTTGGTACGATTACGGGACGGGTTTATCCGGAGACCTTTTCTCGCACGAGTTCGATGCGGTGAATCAGATTCTGGGAATGGGGATTCCCAAAACCGTCGTGTCTTCGGGGGGCATCTATTTCTTCAAGGATGGGAGAGATGTGCCGGATATTTTTCAGGCTGTATGTGAGTATCCCGACCGCGATCTGACACTGGTGTACAGCGCGACACTCGCCAACAGCAGGGGGCGGGGGCGTATTTTTATGGGACATGACGCATCCATGGTGGTCGGGAGTAGCCTGACGGTCGATGCCGACACCGATTCCACAAGGTTCGAAGACAAAATAAAGGAAGGAATGATCGATACCTCGCTGCCTCTAATCTCTTACCGACCCGGGTCAAAGGGCATCGATACCATCACATCTGCTACAGAAAAGTATTTTGCGACCAAAGGCCTTATGTATACATACACAGGAGGAAAACACGTCGACATCACACACCTGCATGTTAAAGAATGGATCGACTGCATCCGGACAGGAGAAAGACCGAGTTGCGATATCGACCGCGGCTTCGAGGAAGCGATTACCTGTCACATGGCCACCAGATCCTATCGGGAAGGAAGGCGTGTTGAGTGGGACCCTATTCAGAAAAGGATCGTCTGACTCGAAAATTGCGATGAGTCCGATCCTAAAAGGAGAGTCAATGAGAAAAAAAGCGTTTACGGTTGTGGGGCTTCTTCTTCTGTCTTCCATCGTATTTGCGGCGCCCCGCATGATGGAATTCACAATAATGGATACGATAAAAAGAATCAAGCCACCCTTCACAGAGACCTCCGGATACGAAGACATACGTATTCGGAATTTTCCCGTCGCGGTGCAGTGCTGGACCTTCAGAAAGTTTTCATTCCAGGAGGCACTTCAAAAGATTAAAACGCTGGGAATCGATTTCGTCCAGCCCTATCCGGGGCAGGTTTTGAGTCCGGATAAACCCGAGATTAAGTTCGACCACTACCTCAGCGAGGCGAATATCCAATGGGTGAAACGCACCCTTGAGCATCTAGGCATGCACTTGGTCTCTTATGGTGTGGTTGGTTTTGAAAACACGGAAAAGGACATGCGCAGAGTTTTTGATTTTGCCAAGAAATTTGGGATACGGACGATCGTTACAGAGCCCGAGTTCGACGACTTTTCCCTTCTCGAACAAATGGTCGAGGAATACGATATCAATATTGCTATACACAACCACCCGGTTCCGAATAAATATGCACGGCCCGAAGAGGTCCTGAAGCGGGTCGAGGGACGGGATGAGCGGATCGGAGTGTGTGCGGACACCGGTCATTGGATGCGCTCCGGGGTCAAACCTCTCGAGGGACTCAAGATGCTGAAGGGCCGGATCATCGATGTCCATTTGAAGGACCTGGATGCATTCGGCGAAATCGAAGCCGAAGATGTTCCCTTCGGACAAGGAAAGGCCCATGTCCACGATATTCTTCGGGAGCTGACCGACCAGAATTTCAGGGGATATATTACTGTGGAATACGAGAAAGAGGCCGATGCCCTCGATCCGTCTCCGGCCATAAAGGCAGGGCTCGCGTACATAAAAAGCGTCACCTATTATGAGGGTTTTGATGAAATCCTCAGTTGGTGGAAGGGGAAATTCTCCAAGCACGGATGGAACCACTACGGACCGGGATATTTTGTGCTCGATGAAAAAACCGGCGTGCTCAAAAGCCAGGGAGGGATGGGACTGCTCTGGTACAGCCGGAAAAAATACAGCGACTTTATTCTGGAGCTGGAATTCAAATGCTCCCAGGAGGATACGAATTCAGGGGTTTTCCTGAGGGTACCAGAAGTCCCTACCAGCGATGATTATATCTATCATTCCTTCGAGGTCCAGGTCTATGATAGTGGAAGCGGGATCCACAAGACGGGTGCGGTCTACGATGCCGAAGCGCCAAAATCGGACGCTTATAAACCGACAGGGGAATGGAACCACACCAAGATCACTTTTCGGGGAGATCGCATCCAGGTCGAGCTGAATGGTACGGAAGTGATCGATTGGAAGGCGGAGCCCAGGGGAAAGATCAAGGATTTTGCTCGAGACGGCTACATCGGCCTCCAGAACCACGACAGCATATCGCCCGTGTATTTCAGGAATATCTATGTGAAGGAGCTCTAAAAACGGAGCTTTTGCTCGCAGTTTGTCGGTAGACCCTTTGCCTGTCGAGCTGGAGAAAGGGTCCCAGATCAGCCGATAACCGTGTCTATGGCACCCCCCCCTACTTCAAGAAGAAAATGCTCCGGTGCGCAGATAATACGCTCTCCCGAAAGAGAGATGGGCTGGGAAGAGATGCAGATTTTTTGACGGCATGTACTTTCTGTGATACGGACGCTTCCGTCTGCGATCTGCACCGTTATGCGGCCTGTGTTTGTGGCGTAAGATCTCCGACGGTTTTCCTTAAGAAAAAAAGATTCTCTGGGTTGGCCATTCATGTAGACGGTAACAACTTCCCCTGCCCTCCTATCGGGGCCCTGTCTCATCAATGAAGCGACGGTCAGAAGGGATGAGGGAGAGTGGTGTTGAGACATCTCCTGCCACAGTGAGTGGAGTTTCCAGGACCGCACATCCCATACCTGTCCATCCTTAACGAGAGTGAAGGAAGGGCGGGAAGGGTGATGCAGGGTACGGAAGGATATGTCCAAATCCGCCCCTGAGGAATTCGGGTCGAATTGCCAACCGTTCAATGAGAACGTTTTATAGAGTTTATCTGTGTAAGGGGAGGGGGCCTGAATAGAAAAAGTGCCGGGCCTCGTTTCCCGCGTGCGAAAAAGCTCTTTCAGTAGTAAAGGTAGGTGTATTTGCGGTGTATCCGAGATGAGGTAGACTTCCCTTTCGGATGTCCTGGAGCGGGAAGCCAGGAACAAAGGTGTGAGAATCGGGGCTGAGAGCAATGTTTGAAAAAAATGGCGTCTATCCATAACTGTCTCCTTTATGTAATATTTCAATTATTTCCGGATAGAGAGATTCGTTGGCGATCTTTTTAAATCGTAGGGAGAGCAGCATCCCCGCCAATGCTATCCCGAAGAGCGCCCCCAAAAGACTCGATGTGGATGAGGAGAGAGGGAGGACTGGAGTCATCCAGTAACCCAATCCCATCCCAGCTAGGGTCGCGAGAAGCAAAACACCGAAGAGCAGGATCAAAGCTTTGCTGTAGCGGGATTCCGGGATGGAGATAAGGACACGATCTCCGGCCTTGGCGCGGAGAGGATTCCTGACTGAGAGAATGCCGGTGGCGTTTTTGGATCCGATACACAGGCTGCTGGCAGAACATTCTTGACATACCTCGAGGCAGGCCACTTCGACGCGGGCCAGGTTGTTCTCGGTGGAAAGGACTGTTCCTTTATCCTTCATCGCCACTCTCTTCTTTATGGATCCGCCCGATGGCATCGGTCGGACATTTTTCTATTTCGTCAATTTTTTCCGGGGCGATCTTTTTGAAATCTGTGATGACGGCCAGGTTGTTCTCCATCACGATGGCATCGGGGCATGCCCTGGCGCAGATACCGCATGCGATACATGCCGTCTTACACACTTTTCTGGCGAGAGGGCCCCTGTCTTCGGATCGGCAGAATACGAGGATCTCCTGGGACAGGGGATGGAGCTCGAAAAGGTTCCGCGGACAGGCATCCACACACATCCCGCAAGCCGTGCACTTGTCTTCCTTTACGACCGGGAGTCCGTCGTCGCCCATATAGAGCGCATCGAACTGGCAGGCCTCGACACAATCTCCGAAACCCAGACACCCATAAGAGCACTGTTTATTCCCACCCACAAGATGGGAGGCATAACATGTCGGTATGCCCGAATAGGAACCTCGTGTTTGGGCCGCCTCGATCGTGCCTCTACAGTGCAGCCGGGCCACCATCTTGATCATTTCTCCGGCATCGACGCCCAGGGTTTCCGCCACAAGGGCTGCTGTTTCTTCTCCCCCCACAGGACAACCTGTTACGGGGGCCTTTCCATTGACGACGGCCTCTGCGAAGGCCCGGCATCCGGAATGACCACAGGCACCACAATTGGCCTGAGGCAAGATCTCATTGATCCTCTCGATCTTTGGGTCCTCCTCCACTCTGAGTTTTTTGTATGCCAGCACCAGCCCTGTCGCAAAGAGAAATCCGAGCACGGTCATGGTGAGGATCGGGACCAGGAGCTCTGTCATGTCAGCATTCCTATAAATCCGTTAAAAGCCATGGCCATGATTCCAGCCACGATGAGAGCGATCCCCGCACCCTTTAAAGGCTCTGGGACGTCGGATAGGTCCAGCTGTTCTCGGATCCCTGCCATCAGCACGATAGCCAACGTAAATCCTAAACCCGACCCGAAGCCGAAGATCACGGTTTCGACAAAGCTGTATTCATTCAGAGCAGCGATCAGGGCCAGGCCCATGATAGCGCAGTTGGTCGTTATCAGGGGGAGATAGATGCCCAGGGCCTGATAGAGGGGTGGGCTGATCTTTCGAATGAACATCTCGACTAGCTGAACGAGCGACGCGATCACAAGGATAAAGGAGACGATCTGGAGGTATCCCAGGTCATAGGGGATGAGGATCAGATTGTTGATCAGCCAAGATACTACGGCTGTGATGGACATGACGAATGTGACGGCCAGGCCCATAGACAGGGCGGAGTCAATTTTTTTGCTTACCCCCAGGAAGGGACAGATGCCGAGAAAATAATAGAGAACGAAGTTCTGGACGAGCAAGGCCGATATAAAAATCGTCAACAATTCCACGGTTATTCCCTCTTTGTCCTGCTTTCGACCTTCAGTGCGATTCCCAGAAGAATGCCCAGAGTCATAAAAGCGCCTGCGGGAAGAATCATGATAATCCAGGGCTTGAACCAAGATCCCATGACCTGGTATCCCAGAAAGGTCCCCGCACCCAGGATTTCCCTGATGGAGCTGAGAACGAGAAGCGCCAGGATGAACCCCGTACTCATGCCCAATGCATCGATCAAAGATCGTCCGACAGTATTTCGAGACGAAAAGGCTTCTTGCCTCCCAAGGATGATACAGTTGACGACGATGAGCGGGACATAGGGACCTAGGGCCTCGGAGATGGGATAGAAGAATGCCTTCAAAAATTGGTCGGCGATGGTCACAAAACTGGCGATGACGACGATATATGTGGCGATACGCACTTGAGATGGGATGAGCTTTTTAATCGAGGAGACCACGAGCGAGCTGAGGATCAGCACAAAGGTTGTGGCCAGACCCATGGCCAGGCCGGTGATGACGGTTCCCGTTACCGCCAGCGTCGGACAGAGTCCGAGGAGCTGCCGGAAAACGGGATTCTCGTCCCAAAGTCCCTTGAGGTACTCTGCCCGGATAGTTTTAGTTGCCATTGTGTTCCTTGCCTTGAATTGTTCCCTCGGCGATAAGCTCTCTCACCTTTTCAAGAGAGAGATTGACGATCTCCAGCACTTTTTTTGATGATATGGTCGCAGCCGTTATGGCGTTTATCTCTGTCTGCAGAAGCTCTTCATATGTGCGAGCCGGCGGCTTCCGCAAAGCGAGCGTGCCGGTCGCATCCCGGTCTTCCCAAAATTGAAGGAAGGCATCCCAATCTGTGATCTTGGCGCCCAAACCGGGAGTCTCTTTTTGATCGATGATGGTCAAACCGGTGATTTTCGTCAACGTTTCATCCAACCCGAACATCAGAGTGATCTTGTCCTGGAATCCCACACCGGTTGCCTGGACGGCGAATCCTGCAAGGTCGCCGTCGTCTTCCATCTCTCTGTAAATGACTAAGTCCTCTTCTTCGTACAAGACGGTGCTGACCTCGGCATCGTCCACGACCTCTTCGATGGCATCTTCGATCTCTGCCTGTATGTTGAGTGCGATTCGCTCTTTTGTCAACTTCGCGACGCCTGCGAGAAATCCTCCCGAGATTAGCCCGACGGTGGTGAGAACAATGACCATTCTGGAGGAGAGGTTCATGATGGTGCCCTCCTTTCCCCAAGAATTCGGGGCCGGAAGTATCGATTCAAGAGCGGCACAAAGGTGTTCATGAAGAGGATGGAATACATCACTCCCTCAGGAAACCCGCCGAACAGACGGATGAGGCCTACCATGAAACCTATCCCCAGGGCATATATCCAGGTCCCCTTCGGCGTGATCGGAGAAGTCACCATGTCGGTGGCCATAAAAAAAGCGCCGATCAAAAGCCCCCCTGCCAAAATATGGAACGAGGGGGGGGCGTATTTATCCGGATTCACGAGCCAGAAAACGCCTGTAAAAACACTCAGAGACAGGATTATTCCGGCAGGAATCCGCCAATCGATCGTTTTTTTGTAAAGCAGAATAATCGCCCCGAGAAGGAGGGCGAAAGCAGACGTCTCTCCCAGGCATCCTCCTGTGTTGCCCCAGAAGAGGTCTTTGAGAGGCGCGAGGGTCCCCTGGGCGACTGCCTCTTGGAATTTAAGGTTTCCCAGAGGAGTCGCAAATGTCGCCGTGTCCACGTGTTGTGTGACCGGAGGGATCCAGGTCGTCATGGCGACAGGGAAGGCGGTTTGGAGAAAAGCTCTCCCGACCAGTGCCGGGTTGAAGATGTTGTAACCCAACCCGCCGAACACCTGCTTCCCAATGGCAATGGCGACCACCGAGCCGATCACTGCCGTATCCAGAGAAAGATTGGGCGGAAGCGTCATGGCTAAGAGGAGGGCGGTGATAACGGCCGAGCCGTCCTGAAGGGGCTTGAGAGGCTTTTTTCTGATCCACAGGAAGAGCGCTTCCGTCACTAAACAGGCAGCCAAACAGGCGAGGTAGAGACAAACAGCCTTGAACCTGAAAAAATATACGGAGGCGAGCACGGCCGGAATGAGGGAAGCAACGACCGTATACATGATCTTGGGGACAGAATCTTTGTCCTTGTAATGGGGGGAGGACCGGATGATGTATTCAAGGTCAGGCATCGCTGGATTTGATCTCCCGTTTCAATTCCATGACTCGGTTTTTGCCCAAGCGGATCCAGTGGACCAATGGGATAGCAGCAGGACAGATGTACTGGCAACTGCCGCATTCCACACAGTCCAGGATCCCCCATTTTTCAGCATCGGATAAGAATCCATATTTGACATATTTCATAAGTTGGGTGGGAACGAGCTGCATGGGACAGTGCTCCACACACCGCGAACAGCGGATACAGCTGTGTTCCGATGGGAACTCGGCCGCGGTCCATGCGAGGATTCCGGAGGTTCCTTTTACGACCGGGACTTCCGTCGACCATTGAGTCAGGCCCATCATAGGGCCGCCCATTATCAGAACATTTGTGCTGGCATCAATACCGCCGCAAAATTCGAGAACATTCTTCATTGGCGTTCCGATCCTGACCATGAGGTTTTTTGGCTCGCGGACTCCTTCTCCTGCGACTGTAAGAGCCCTTTCGTAAAGGGGCTTGCCGGAGCTCACAGCATCCCAGATCGCTTTGGCCGTCCCCACATTTTGAACCACAACACCCACATCAAAGGGAAGTCCCCCGCGTGGCACTTCCCTTCCGAGGAGGGCATAAATGAGATTTTTTTCCGCTCCCTGGGGGTATTTTGTCTTCAGCACCGCCACTTCTGCTGAGCTCTTATCCATCCCTTGTGCGAATGCCCTTTTCGCCTCTATTTTGTTATCTTCGATTCCGATCAGCGTACGTTCCGCACCTGTCGCTTTCTGTATGAGCGCGGCTCCCTTCAGGATATCTTCGCCATACTCCAGCATCACTCGATAATCCGCTGTAAGCATGGGCTCGCATTCACATCCGTTGATGATCACTGTGTCGATAGGCTTATCCTTGGGCGGTGAAAGTTTCACTGCGGTGGGGAAGGCGGCACCACCGAGGCCGACGATCCCGGCTTCCTTTACGATCTGGCAGATGGCGTCAGGCTTCAGATCGAATGGCTCCGCGGAGCCCCGAATCTCTGGTGCCTCACGGTCCTCCCCGTCGTTCGCGATGGTGACAGCGAGCATGGGTTTTCCCAGGGGATGATGGGCCCCGTCGACCGATAGAACTTTTCCCGATACGCTGGAATGGATGTTCGCTGAAAAAAAGGAACTGCTCTCCCCGATCTTTTGTCCGAGCATCACCTCCTCTCCTTTTTTTACCAGCGGTTTTGCGGGATTTCCAAAATGCTGGAGCAGAGAAATGCTGACTTTCTCAGGAGGAGGCATTATTTCTAAAGCCTTTGCCTCGGTGTGAGACTTGTTCTCAGGAGGGTGAATGCCGTGTGGAAAAGTTCTGTATTTCATGCGATCTAAAGCGCCAATATTAAAGACTAAAGTTTATTCATTCTTCCTCGAAAATGTCAACATGAAAAATTTCCTCATGCCCTGCACGGATCGTTCACAGTCCTTTTTGTCCTTTCCCAACTTTAAAGCCGTCAAGCAGAAGAATGATTCTCCCTTTGACCGGTTCATTGTAACCTATACATAAATATGGAGATAGACATTATTATCGGGAGTATTTATGATTAATTCCAGTTAATCACTTTTATCATTATAAATAAATCCTATTTATAGTATAATGGAGGGCAAACTTAAAAGCGTGCTTCTTGAAAAATACAATGGATCTTGAAATCAGGGAAGTTAAGAAGCGAAAAGACCTCAGAACATTTATCTTTCTTCCTGAAAAGATCCACCACGATCACACAACATGGGTTCCTCCTATTTATGTCGATGAATGGAAGTATTTCGATCCGAAGAAAAACAGATCCTTCGCCCACTCTGATGTGATCATGCTTCTTGCCACTAAGGACGGTAATCCCGTGGGCAGGATCATGGGCGTGATCAACAGAAAGTTTAACGAGATGCGCGATGAGAAGATCGCCCGATTTGGATATCTGGAAACATGGGAAGATGAAAACGTGGTTCGTGCGCTTCTCTCGCATGTGGAAGAATGGGCCCGTGGACATGGCATGGAAAAGATTATCGGCCCTTATGGGTTTACGGACCAAGATCCGGAGGGATTTTTGATCGAAGGCTTCGAGAACCGCGCGACCATTGCCACTTACTGTAACTTCGAATGGATGCCTCGAATGGTTGAAGCCCAGGGTTATAGTAAAGATGTCGACTATTTCGTTTATAAACTCGATGTGCCCAAGGAAGTCCCCGAGTTTTACAAGAGGATCTATGAGCGAGTTAAGAAGAAGGGG
>JASFEP010000001.1:0-46788 GCA_050124775.1 Candidatus Aminicenantota bacterium | reverse complement strand
TTTCGGAGCCAGTCCCCATTTTGACAGCGGAGCCAGTCCCCATTTTGACAGCGGAGCCAGTCCCCATTTTGATAATGGAGCCAGTCCCCATTTTGATAACGGAGTCTGTCTCCCTTTTCATGCCGGGTCAGACCCACGAGTTAACCGAAGAGGAATAACACAAAGGATGAAGCATGAAGATCTTGGGCATCGAGACCTCCTGCGATGAGACCTCTGCAGCTGTGTTGGCTGACAGCATGGAGATCCTGAGCAGTATTGTTTTGTCGCAAGACGAGATCCATGCGCCCTACGGGGGCATTGTCCCCGAACTGGCATCACGGCAGCACATAGAGTCGATCACTTATGTCGTCGAGGAAAGCCTTTCCAGGGCCCGTCTCTCTCTCGAGGATATCGACGCCTACGCCGTCACCCAGGGGCCGGGGCTCATCGGGTCGCTGCTTGTCGGACTCTCTTTCGCTAAAGGCCTGGCCTACAGCTTTGATAAACCGTTGATCCCCATAGACCACCTTGAAGCCCATGTGGAATCGGCATTCATCGAAAATAAAGAGATCGCGTTTCCTGCACTAGCCCTTCTCGTGTCTGGCGGACACACGTCGATCTTCCTGCTTAAGGAAAAACTGACTTTCCACGAGATCGGAAGAACACGGGATGATGCGGCCGGAGAGGCGCTGGATAAGATCGCCAAATTTCTCGACCTGGATTATCCGGGAGGCCCGGTCATCGAGAAACTGGGGGCAAAGGGCGATCCCGAAGAATTTGCCTTTGCCATTCCTCACATGACCGATGGGAGTATGGATTTCAGTTTCAGCGGTCTGAAAACAGCGGCGCTCAGACTCATCAAAGAGACCAAGATTTCCAAAGGCCATCCGAAGTTCGCCGATCTTTTGGCGAGCTTTCAACAGGCTATCATCCGGGCGTTGCTGTCCAACATGTCCCGATCCATAAAGGTTCACAAACCCCGTTCGCTGATCCTCTGCGGAGGGGTGGCAAGGAACAATGCCTTGAGAAACGCGTTTCAGAAACTCGGCCGCAATGTCCGCCTTCCTGCCTATATTCCCTCGCCTGAATTTTGCACGGATAATGCGGTCATGGTTGCAGCCCTGGCTATGGAGAAAGTCGTTTATCAAAAGAAAACGTCTTTAGACCTCGGCCTGAACGCCTACCCCCGCAAGATCGGCTAGTTAACCTACTTCCTGCATCCTGATGGGTCTATCGCATATTTTGCACTCATATGCTCTAGCACCCTTTCGTCACCTGTGAATTAACATTTATTTCAAAAAAAAATTTTCTTTTTTGCCCGAGTTTATTATAATCTTCAGTGCTTAGCCGAAGGGGTTCGGATGTGTATGGGAACCTAAAATACAGAATTTTTCAATTATTCTTAGGAGTTCTGCTGTATTCCCCTATCTGTTTTTTTTGTCAAAGTGGAACTCCTCAACAGGAGCCTGTGAGGACGATCCGATGCCGGATCGCTGTGGATGAAGAATGCCGGGCTCGAAAGGGATGGAGGTCCGTGGTCAAGCGGGTTGTCGCGGATTCATCTAACCGGTTCGAAAGAGAATTCGGCATTAAATTGGAACTCGTACGGATAAGGCCCTGGTATTCAGACAACACACTGGAGTCTTTATTCGATCTGTTGAAATCTTTGAAGCGGGAGATCCCCCCGAATAACTGTGAGGTCGTTATCGGCTTCACCGGACAACACCAAGAAGGTATGGCCTTTACTGGGGCAACCATTTGTTATGGTCAATATCTTGTTTTGAGATGGGTCCGCTCAGAAGACTTAATGAAAAAAACTCTGATCCATGAATTTTGCCATCTCTTCGGGGGGATCGATCTTCATCAGGACAATTCGATCATGAATCATGCAAGTGCGGGAAATGAATTCGATAAATTCACCTCCCGGATCATACGAATCAACAAATTCCGGAGGTTCGCGCCAAATGAATTTCCTTTGACAAAGGAAAGGATCGACGAAGCCATATCTCACTATGAATCACGGAAGGATTTGGCCAGAGGAGAACATGAGACCCATCTAATCCTGGCAATGCTCTATATAGAAAAAGAGAACTATGTTGAGGCAGTCAGAGAGTGTCAGGATGCACTCCGGATTTATCCTGGTCTTCACGAGGCGTATTCTCTTCTCGGGACAGCCTATCAGATGATGGGTAAAAACGAGATGGCAACCAGAGAGTATAAAAAAATCCTCGACTCCGATGGGCAGTCTGCAGAGGTCTGTTTCAACCTGGGCATCTTTTATCTGGAGATGGGAGCTATCGATGAGGCCATAGCCGAATTCCAAAAGGCGATCACAGAAGATCCCAATTCTGCTGAAGCCCACTCCAATTTAGGATTAGCGTATTTACGGAGAGGAAATGCGGATTCCGCACAACGAGAATGTGAGATCGCCTTAAAAATCGACCCGAGATTGGCCGAAGCAAAGATCAATTTAGGCGGCGCTTACGCGCTGAAAAATAAGCTCGACGAAGCAGAGGCTGTTTTGTGCGAATGCCTAACCCTTGGTCTTGGTGCGGCGGAAGCACACAACAGTCTGGGAGTCGTGTATTTAAAAAGGGCGAACTACGATTCTGCCATAGGCGAATTTACCAAAGCCCTTGAGATCGATCCCGGCCACCTTATCGCACAGCTCAATCTTGGCCGCACATACAAGCGTATGGGATCGATGGACAGGGCCATCTCAGAGTATAAAAAAGCGCTCCGAATAAAGCCGGATCTTTATCAGGCTCATCTGTGTTTGGCCGAGGTCTACCTGGAAAAACGGATGGTCTCCGAAGCGTTCCGCCAATGCCAGGCCGCCGAGCGCACGAACTCTGCTCACGAAACGATCTACGCAGACGTCCACGGCTATCTCCTGCGAAAGAGGGATTACAACCTGGCGTATGAGTTTTTGAAAAAAGTTGAAAGACGTTGAGATCGTGGCCGTTAAGGATCTGACATCATGCGTTACTTGATCGGGACGATCTGGAAAAAGTAGGGATCGACGAGCATGGATTCAGTGGAGCGCTTTTTCAGATCCAAAAAGATCTCGTACAGGTATAAACCCTTGTACAGATAATAGGCGGAGGGTTCGAGCGCGACGGCCCTTTTCGCATAAGATGTCTTACCCTCGAAGATCGGCAAGTCGAAAAAGCTGAGGCGAACCTCGTATTCTCCCTTCTCCGATCCAAAATTCAGCTCGAAATTTTCGCGTGGCCTTCGCGAACTGAACAATATCCTGTAGGTTTTTTCCTTATGGAGGTAGAACTCCGCTGTTTTTTTAACGACGACACCGTCTCCCATGGGGAAAAGGTAATATCCCAAGGCCATCTGGGATGAGTAGTTGAATGTCCGTGTGTCATGGAGGCTCGGCGTGGGAAAAAGCACCCAGAGCAAAAAAGCGATAAGGAGGAGAGACAGAGCAAAGGCATAATAAAAGGTTTTTTTGACCCGAATGTCCCTCTTGATAAAGGCATAGACACAGACGAATAAAGCGATTGCCAGGATCCAGAGATAGTTGGGGACGTAGCCCATGTTGTCGACCTTGATGAAAGAAGGCAGATAATGAGGAAGGAAGATGTACATGTTGCTGAGATGAACGAACATCTCTCCGGCCCGTGATGTGAATTCGTTCGTTGTCGGCTGGTAGAGGGAATGGGGATGAAAGAGCAGATAGATGGCGATGGCGACTCCCATCATACTCAGAAACCAGAACAGAAACGTATAGAGCTTCTTCCGATTGTGAATGAGAAAATAACCCACGGCCAACGCCAAAATCCAGGAGACAGGCGTGAGGATTCTCCCCTGAGGGCTGTAACCCTGGCGGTGGGTAAAAAAGGCATAGTTCAGAAGATACGGGGCGGGGATGAAGAGAAGTATAAAAAAATCTCTTTTCGACCTCCGGAAGATCTCTACGAAACCCAAAAAGGCGAATACATAGAAGGGAGAGTAGAGCAAAAGGCCGTCCCTCTGGTCGAGAAAATAGTTGAACAAGGTATCGAATCTCATGGATAGAGGCGCACTTAAGGCCGCATCCTTAAACGCCTGCAGCCTTTCCGGAGTGAGAACACCCTCGTAAACGGAGAAGGGAGAGAAGGTGCCATAGATGGAGTGGATGAACGTGTAAAAAAGGATCAGGGAAAGAAGGGGAAACAGGATAAAAGAAAGGATTCTGATCCCGGCCTTGCGTTCTTTGAAGAGGTAATACAGCGAGACAAGAAACAGAGTCCCGAAAAGCAAGTTGTACTTGAGGCCGAACCAGAAAAAGGAAGAGAGGAGAAGGCCCATAAAGAGATAGTGGAAGATCGAGAGGGTTTTTTGGGAGCGGAGCTTCCTGAAAATATATATCGAGAAAAGGGCGATGGGGACTTCGGAATAGAGATGAGTGGCGAAGAATAGAACGGGTGCAGAGAACGAGTAGAACAGCCAGAGCTGAAGCGAAATTTTCTCATCTCCCCACTGTTCCCTGGCAAGCAGATAGAGTTGAAGGCCCAGAAAAACGGCCCAGATCGCAAGGCTCCCTTTGAGGATGAAGGTCAAGAGATCGCCGCTGAAATTCCGGCTCGCCCCGTAGAAAGGCAGCACCAGCACCGACACTCCGGGCAAGTTTATCGGGTAGATATAATCCGGGCCTTTTTTCCCTTCGCGCGCATACATGCCCAGTCTAAACCTGGGGTTTTTGTCTTTGGAATAAAAAGAAAAGTAATCCTCCTGTGCGTAGTTGTTGGCTACGTTGATGTCTTTATCTTCGAGGAGGCTGTGGGCTGTGAGGAGGTAGTAAGGTTCATCACCCGAAAACGTGATCCCTTGTGAGACCAGGACAAACGTGAATAGGATGTATACAAGAAAAGCGATGACAAAGAGGAGTACCAATTTTTTTCTGGACGAAAGCCGATGGAATGACTGAATGGATTTGTCTATGGCCGAGGTGAGACCAAGGACTCTATCCCAGTGCAAAAGGAGGAGGTAAAGGACGCAGAGAGCAACAGAAATGAGGAATACATTCAGCCTTGTCCTCAAGTCACCCCTGTCCAGATAGTGGCTCAGGATCAAGGGAGTGAGCAGGAAAAAGCCGAGAGGAACAAAGGAGAGGAAATTGCTCCAGAGGGGGATGCTGCGTTCGCTGCGGATCCTGCGTTCCGTGCGGGTGAGCAGGAGCCATGCGAAAAGCAGAAGGCAAAAGACGAGCAAAAAAACCAGAAAAAGGGCGGGGGAGAGTCGAAAACCATGATCGAGAATCGTGAAGGATGAAGCTTGGGAATAGAGCCCCACAAAATAGGACAGGCCCAGAGAAAATAAGATAAGTAGCACAAAAAGAAGGAGGAATCTGGATTTCTGCATCTCTCCCAGAGATATTAAAATTCGCGCCTTATGTCAAGGCGCTCATTCCTCATCTAGTGGGAAGGATGGAAAAAAGGAAGGGAGATTTCTGAGTATCGGCATCTGACAAGTTTTCGAGATAGATACTGATGTGGTAAAGGTTCTGGTTTCTGAGTTTATAGGGAGGGGTTGGAGGAAAATGCAAAGTTTTGACTTCCGCACTTATTTGCTCTTGAAAGATGGTTGTGTCGAAGTACTTGACCTCGGCTTTGTAGACGCCCCTCTCCGCACCGAGGCCGAGGCGAAATTCGGGGAGTTTGCGCCATGAGGAAAGGTAGAAACTGTAGAGGCGGTTGTCTTCGATGAGGTCGAAAACCCCTGGGGCCGTCATCCGTGCCGAACGGCTGTAGGCATAAAAGGTGACCTTTTCTCCCCCAGGATACGTGATGTTTTGAGGGTGGACCACGACTGTCCTCGGATAAAAAACGAACCAGAGATAAAACACGCCGAGTCCTATCATGACTCCTGACACAAAGTGGGAATACTTGGCTGGGAAGGCGTGTTTTTTAGTGAAGACATATGCCAGGACAAAAAGGACAGAGAGAACGATCCAAAGCAAGTTGGGCAGCCAGAAAGAATCCTCGACCTTTAAGAATGACGGCAGGAATTTGGGCAGAAAAAAATGGAGATTGCTGAGTTGAAGAAATAGCAGGCCCGCCCTTTCCGTCTCTCCCGCTGTTGTGGGCTGGTAGAGTGCGCGAGGGGTTCGAAGGAGCAAGAGCGTCGCGAGAACGCTGAAAGAAGCGAACAAAGAGAATAAATAAGTGAATATTTTTTTTGCGTTGAAGGCCAGGAAGTAACCCAAAAATACGGCCATACCCCAAAAAACGGCGACCAAGGTCCTTGCCTGGGGAGCATAAGCCGGCCTCTGTGTCAAAAAAGCCAGGTTGAGGATGTAGAATCCGGTAAGAAAGAGAATCAGGGTGAGATCGCGAGACCTTCGTTTGCCCATTTCTATCATTCCCAGGAAGGCGAAAAAGTAGAGAGGGGCGTAAAGGAGCAACCCATCCCTTTGGTCCAGGAAATAGCCGCACAGCGTCTCCCACCTGTATCGGAGGGGAATATCCACAAAAAGCGAGCGGACGTAGCTGATAGATTCTGCCGCTGGCGACGGTCCCCGTATGGATACAGCGAAGGGTGAGACCGAATTGTAAAACGCAGAGGAGAAGCCGATGTGAAGGCCGAACGAACAGATGGGGAAAAACAAAAAGTGAAGGATCCCCCATCGAATCTTTTGTTTGATGATGAGAACCCAGAGGGCGTAAAGGAAAAGAGGAACCATGATGAACACATACTTCACGGCGTGGAGCCAGACGATCGCAGAGAGGAGTAATCCAAGACCCAGGAGATGGAATTCGGCGAATGACCGCTTGAAGCGCAGAAGACGGAAGGCTGTGAGAGAAAACAGAGCGACTACGATCTCGGGATACACGTGGATGGAGTAGAAAAACACCGGCGAAGTGAAGGAAAAGAGAGCCCAGAGGCCGAAAGCCAGACCTTCCTTTTTCCATTCTTCAAGGGCGAACAGAAAGATCTGGAGTCCGAGGAGGGCTCCGAACACTCCCATGCCGCACCGGATGATAAAAAGCATCGTTGTTCTTTCGAACAGTGATCCGAGAGCATAGAAGGGAAGAAGAAGGAGAGATAACCCTGGCGAATGGAAGGAATATTTGCCTCCGGTTCCGGGAGCGATGTGGGGCGATATCCGGACGCCTGGAGGCATGATCGTTGAGTAATCCATGTTGGCGTAGTTATCGGAAAGGTCGAAATCCCCGTCTTTGATCACACTGTGGGAGATGAGAAGGTAGTGGGGTTCATCCCCGGAAAGGTTTATCCCCTTCCTGACAAGTACGGCTGAACCCGCGCCATAAAGAATAAGAGCCGCAACAAAAAGAAGGACAAGTTTTTTTCTGAGAGACAGAGATGCGATCTTTTGGATGTTCCAATCGAATTTTTGTGATTTGCCGTGGGCTAGGATACACGCAGTCGCTCCCTTGAGAAAGACCACAGAAAAAAGAATCGCAGATCCGAGGAGTCTTAGGCGTATGATGAGGTCCGTGGAACTCAGGTAGTGGACGCTGACGAGAGGGAAAAGCAGCAGATAGAAAAGCGGCAGATAGTTCAGGAGGTCGAGAGAGAGTGAGTATCGATAGGGGATCGCAAAGGTAGAACTCAAAATTTTGGCGGTGAGAACCCATGTTCCTCCGATTACAAGGAGAAAGAGTGAAGTCAGTAAGATTAAAGGGAGCACGGAGAGATGGAAGGAATGGTCTTCCATCGAAAAACTTTTTCCCTGGCCGGCGTAGAGAAAAAAAAGACCGAGAAGACATGCCCAGATTAAAAAAAGAGGGAAAAAGCGCCCGAATGTCTTGACCATGTGCTTTGACTATTAGTTGAATCGTGTGGAATTGTCAAGGCGAATGCTCCCCCTCTTTCTCTTCTGAACCAAATATTTCCAATATGCGTATATAACCATATAGACAGCGGCTTTGTTTTGGCGGCTGAGTTCGTTTGTGTATCGTTCGAAACTATTCAGACCGCGAGGCACGAATATGGTATAGATAAAAGGATTTTTTGTATCGGCACGTTATATAATTTCATCAGTAAGAATGATATGTCAGGAGGATTTGATATGAAAACTCGAACAATGCTACTGCTGGTTGTTATTGCATTCTGTTTTACGTTTTTTGCACGCGGCCAGGATGAGGACATTCTTCCGTTAAGTTTAGAGGATTGTATCGTAAAAGCTCTCGAAGACAATCTCAACTTGGCCATACAGGTCTACACCCCTGAGATGGCGGATATGACAATCACTCAGGCCAAAGAATATTTTATGCCCAGCTTTGATTTTGCCTACGGAAGGAGACGGACGGATTATCCCTCCTACTGGTGGCTTCAAGGAGAGGAATCTGTTGTGAGCAAATACGGCGACTATTCCATTTCGCTCACCCAGCAGATCCCCACCGGAGGAAGTTTTTCCGTCTTGTTCAATAACTACCGGTCAGAAACCAATGAGCTCTTTCAGCTCATAAACCCCCGTTATGGAGCCACGCTTCAGTTCGACTTCGTCCAGCCTCTGTTGAGAAACGGCGGGCTCAAAATGGGGAGAAAAGAAATCATCATCGCAGAGAATAACCTCGAGATCTCCCAGACCCAGTTCGAATCTGTCGTCCAGGATACGGTCTACACGATCGTGGAAGCCTACTGGAACCTCCTCTATGCCATCGAGGATTTCAAAGTCAAACAACAGTCTCTTCAGTTGGCCAGGGATCTTTTGGAGAAAAACAAGAAGGAAGTGGAGGTGGGCAAACTGGCCCCCCTGGAGGTGCTGAATGCAGAGACGGTTGTCGCCCAGAGAGAAGCCGATATTCTGGCAGCGGAGGTCCTGATAAAGAGGCGGGAAGACCTGCTCAAGTACCATCTCAATATGTCCGATGTCCAGGAGATCAAGCCCAAGAAGATCGTCCCCATGGACCGCCCTGATTTTGTGAAAAAAGTGATCTCCTTCGAGGAGGCCTGGCAGATAGCTCAAACGAAAAGACCCGACCTTCGGGCGCAGAGGAAAACCATAGAAAACAATGAGTTCATGATGAGTGTGGCGAAGAACAAGATGCTGCCCGGACTCGATCTCAGCTTTTCCTACTGGAGCCCCGGAATTTCCGGAGACAAGATCCTGTATTTGGATGACAACCCTTTAACCGGTATAGTGATAGGGAAGGAAGAGGGCGGTGCCGGAGACGCCATCGGCGATGCCTTCAAGTTTCAGCACAACAACTGGAATGTGGCGCTGACCTTAACGCTTCCCCTGGCCAATGTGACCACAAGAGCAGAATATGTCAAAAGCAGGATGGAAGTGGAAAAAAGCCGGCTGGAAATGGAAGACAAACAGAAATTTGCGATGCTCGATGTCAACGATGCTGTGCGGGAGGTCGAAACCCATATCAAGCGGGTCGAGGCCTACCGTCTGGCAAGAGAACTAGCCCAGAGAAGATTGGAGGCAGAGGAGAAAAAATTGGATGTCGGCCTCACCACCAATTATTTTGTCCTCACTTACCAGGAGGAATTGGCCAATGCCCGCTCCACCGAGATTAAATCCATGCTGGACTACATCCTGGCCCTGGCGAGGTTGGATAGGGCGATGGGTGCCAGCCTCGAGAGCTGGAATGTCCGGCTGCCACAAACAAGATGACCTCCTGATCAGATAACCCTTTAAACGCAAGGCCAATCCCACAAGCTGCCCCCCCATTGCTGCGAGAATTATGGAGTTGAGGGTTGCCTTTATGATATAGTGAATACAATGGATGTCTCTGTTGTTATCATAACCTACAACGAAGAGAGAAGGCTGGAGGCGGCTCTCAAAAGCGTCGCCGATATCGCCTCCGAGATCGTAGTGGTCGACCGTTTCAGCGACGACGATACGGTAAAGGTCGCAAAAAAATATACGGACCTTGTTTTCCAGAGAAAATGGACCAATTTTGCCGACCAGAAAAATTTCGGGAACAGCAAAACATCCTATCCCTGGATTCTCTCTCTAGATGCCGATGAGAGGGTTTCCCCCGAGCTCAAGGAAGAGATCATCGCGCTCAAAGAGGGGGAACCGGAATGTTCCGGTTTCACGATGCCGCGACAGACATACTACCTGGGCCGATGGATCCGTCACGGTGGCTGGTATCCGGACAGAAAACTGCGGCTCTTCCGGAAGTCGAGCGCCCGCTGGGAGGGAGAGTACATACACGAATCCCTGGTCATCCAAGGAAAGGTCGTTCCTCTCAAGGGATCCCTTCATCATTTCACCTACCGGAGTATCCGGGATCATCTGGAGCGCATCAATACCTTTTCTGACCTGGGCGCGCAAAAATTGTATGCAAAAAAGAAAAAATGCCGCTGGTATCATCTGGCAGTCGTCCCCTTTCTGAACTTCTTCAAGTCCTATATCTGGAGAGCGGGGATCCTGGATGGCTTTGCGGGTTTTGTGGTAGCGACTCTTCACGGTTACTCCGTGTTCGTCCGTTATGCGAAGTTGAAGGAGATATGGAAGAAGGGCGAACGGATCTTCCCCTACTGAATTATTCATAAAAAAGGGAGTTCACACCATCTTCAGGGGCCACTGCCTCACCTTTGCTGCGATATCGGCCCGTGAATAATTCGGATTTAAAAGGTGACAGTGCCTTTTTATTTGTATACAATTCTTAAGGTCGATTGACTTTCATTTCAGGAGAAACTGTAAGGTGAAAATCGAAAGGATCGAACTGTCGCTCCTGGAAATGCCTTATGTTCACTACTTCGAGACGAGTTTCGGCCGGGAGGAGAGCCGGACATTCGTACTCGTCAAGGTGTTCTCTGGCGGAGAATTCGGGTATGGGGAGATCGTCGCCGACCGCATTCCTCTTTACAGCTACGAAACCACATCCACGGCCTGGACCGTGCTCAAGGAATTTTTAATCCCATCTGTATTTGAGTCCGGCATCGCTGATCCCAGAAATTTTTATGAAAGGGTGCATGTCTTCAAGGGTCATCCGATGGCCAAAGCCGGTCTGGAATTGGCACTCTGGGATCTCTTTGCTAAGGCCAAAGGTCAACCTCTCTGGAAGATCTATGGGGGCGAGAAACAGGAAATATCCGCTGGCGTGAGTGTGGGGATCCAAGATTCGGTTGCGGAACTGCTGGAGAGGCTGCACACATTCCTCGATGAGGGATACCGGAGGATCAAGATCAAGATCAAACCGGGCTGGGATGTGGGCGTGTGTGAGGAGGTACGCAACGAATTTCCCGATATTCCCCTCCAGGTGGATGCCAACGGCGCTTACACCCTCAAAGATAAGGACACTCTGAAAAGGCTCGATGATTTTGACCTGTTGATGATCGAGCAGCCCTTTCCTCCCTATGACCTATGGGACCACAGCCGTCTGCAGATGGAGATGAAAACGCCTCTCTGTCTGGACGAGAGCGCCATCTCTCAAGATTCGGTCCGGAAGGCTCTGGACATGGGAAGCTGCCGCATCGTAAACATCAAAGTCGGGCGAGTGGGCGGGATCGTAGAAGCGATCAAGATCCATGATTTTTGCCGCCAGAAGAACGTTCCCGTTTGGTGCGGCGGGATGCTGGAATCAGGTATAGGCAGGGCCCACAACATCCACCTCGCCACCCTATCCAATTTCGCCCTTCCCAATGACTTGAGTGCCAGCAAAAGATACTACGAACAGGACTTGATCGAACCTCCCGTCGAGATATCAGAACGCGGGACGATTGCAGTGCCCCAATCGCCCGGAATCGGTGTGAATCCTCAGGATATAAGGATCCGAAAGGCTACGTTAAAACACGAGATCTTTTCAGGATAATATGGAGATTCCTTTTCATGAAAAGTTTTTATTGAAAAAAAGAGTGTCGATGAAAAGTTGCCCTGCAAGCCTCGTCGGGCTTTCCCTCTGCGTCGTTTTAATTTTTTCTTCCCTCTCTTGCGAAAACACTCCCCCCGTCTACAACCAGCTATTGGATGTCATCGAGCGGACACCGTTTATCGATGTTCATGCCCATCCGGTCCTGGGCCATCGTCCCTATTCAGATCGAGACCCTTACCCCACCCTTGAACCTTTGATCGGGCGGTCTTACTGGCCCATTCCAGAGCGGCGGATCGCGGTTTTCGACACATTTCAACCCGCTGCACTGAGAGAAATCTATGGGTATGAAAAGAATGATGTCGGAGATGCGGATATTCCTCACCTGGAGAGGTTGTCCAAAGAGATGTGGGAGCAAGGCAAAAAAGAGACCTTCAACAGGATCCTCGACCTGTCAGGGATCGAGCGTGTGCTGGCCAACACAGGACGTCCCCTTGAGGCTGCCGATGAAAAACGCGTTCTATGGGTTCCTTTTGTGGACGGGCTTTTCTACCCCTTGGATCCATCGGAGATGAGATCCATTGACCCGGGATTAAAAAGAGCCCTTAAGGCGTACTCTGCGGAGAACGCTGAACTCGCCCGGGAGTATGGAATCCGGATCAAGGATCTTGCGTCTCATCTCGGTCTGATAGGCTGCGTCCTTGCCGATTACAAAAAAGAAAAGGCTGTTGCTTTAAAGGTCGCTTCCGCCTACATCCGTACTCTCTGGTTCGATCCGGTGGAAAAAGCGGAGGCAGCTGCCCTTTTCGCTGAGGGGATCGATAGAAAACTGAGAAGCTGGACGGATTATAAAAAAGTACAGGATTATTTAGCGAGGTGGATCTTTCTCAAAGCGGCAGAGCTTGACCTTCCAGTCCATTTCCATACAGGATTTGGCGCCACAGCCACGCTCAGAAATCAGGATTCGAATCCCCTGAATCTTGAGAGCGTTTTTTCCGATATGCGCTTCAAGGATACGCGATTCGTGATGCTGCACACCGGCTACCCCTTCGGCGACAAGATCAAGCCCATGCTGGAGAAGCGCAATGTGTTCGTGGAGTTTTCTGCGGCGAATTGGATGGTCTTCGATGATGAACTGGCCGATATCCTCTTCGATTGGCTCTCCTATCCCGGTGCTGCGGAAAAGATCATGTTCGGGAGCGATGCGGGAGCCCCCGTTTTTTTTTGGATCGCTGCAAAGAACTCAAGGCAGGCACTCTATAAAGCACTCTCGCGACTCATCGAGAGGAAACGAATCGACGAAGACAAAGCCGTGCTTATCGCGAAATTGATCATACGTGATAATGCTCTTCGCATCCACGACCTTGAGGAAGCATCCCCAACTCCGCGCTGAATGACGGTCCGAATGCGAGAACTTGTATAACCACGGCTCTGAAGGGCCTGACGATACTGATTAAAAGTTGATAATATTTATAGAATCTATTAAAATAGTGTATTCTAATATTCGAATATATAAGTTCGTTTGAGAAAAAACAACGTTTGATCAGAAATGAAATCTGTCAGGAGGGATGGACATGGCTAAGCTTTCGAAAAAGAATCAGGAGTGGCTGAGGGAAAAATTCGGCGAGAGGGTGAATTTCAACCGTGTGGAACGGTTGCTCTACTCCCATGATATTGCGGCGATTGCCAGCGTTTTTAAGCCGCTGATCGGAAATACCGTACCCGATGCTGTCGTTCAGCCACAGAGCGAAGAAGAACTCATAGAGTTGATCCTTTGGGCGAATGAACACAGGATCCCTCTGACACCTCGGGGAAAGGGATCGTCTGGATACGGCGGGATCATTCCGGCCCGAAAGGGGATCGTTGTCGATTTTTACCGGATGAAGGACGTTGTTTCCGTAGACAAAGACGAAGAAAAAGTCACTGTCCAGCCCGGTATTACCTGGGAGCAACTCGATAAGAAAATCAAGCCCGAAGGATTGACGCTCAGGCTTTATCCCACAAGCTATCCGTCCTCTTCGGCCGGCGGATGGCTGGCTCAAGGAGGTGCGGGGCTCGGATCCTACGAGTATGGCTGGTTCTCGGAAAATGTGGAGAGCGCCAGAGTCGTTCGTCCCGATGGATCGGTCAAAGAGTATTCCGGAGATGAGCTGGACATGATCGCTGACGCCGAAGGCACCACGGGCTTTATCAGTCAGATGACCATCCGGCTCCAGAAGTTGTCCGATATCGGCGTTGCGGCCATCGCCTGCCCAGATGCCCATAAACTCTCGCGGATCTTCGCGGAGTTCATCGAGCAGGACCTTCCGATCTGGTCCCTTGTTTTTATCAATCCCCGAATGGCCGAGATGAAAAACCGGGCTCCTGTGATGACACACCTCGGTCATCCTGTCGAGCATAAGGTTATTCTGCCGGCCGCTTATATCGCGACGATCGCCTTCCGCGAGGCCGACAGGGACAAGATCGTTCCCAAATTGTCTGAGATCGTGAAGCGCTGCGAAGGCGAGATCCTCAAGCAGGAAATCGCTGACCATGAATGGGATAACAGGTTCAAACTCATGATCGTAAAAAGGCTGGGGCCTTCTCTCGTTCCCGCAGAAGTTGTCGTTCCCCTCGACAAGCTGGGAAATGTGATGGAGGAGATCGAAGACAAGGTGAACCAACCGGTCGTCAAGGAAGGTGTTATCATTAAAAAGGGACAGGATGGGCAACCCGAGGTCGTCATCCTCGGATTTATTCCCAGCGACCAGAGAAAGTTCTCCTACAATTTTGTGTTCGGGCTCGTGCTGACGATCATGAAGATCGCTAAAAAACATGGCGGGCGCCCTTACTCAACAGGATTGTATTTCACCACCAAGATCGAAAGCATCATGGGGAAAGACCGCACACAGAGACTCAAAGCCCTTAAAAAGAAGGTCGATCCCAGAAAGGTTCTGAATCCGGCCAAAGTTATGGCAGGAAATCTTGTTTCCAGAGCCGTGAAATTTTTCGGAATCTTCGAGCCCCTGGCACGGCCCTTCGGTAACAGCGTGGTCACCAAAGTCGGAGAACGGTTCGAAAAACCGGTCCGCGGTATCCCTCCCGATGTGGCCTGGTATGCGTACGGGTGCTCCCAGTGCGGGTACTGTCTCGACGAGTGCGACCAGTTCTTCGGCCGCGGTTGGGAGAGCCAATCGCCGCGAGGAAAGTGGTATTGGCTAAGAGAATACATGGAAGGCCGGGAGGAATGGAACCAGTTCATGGTGGACACTATGATCGTGTGCACCACGTGTGAGTTCTGCAATCTCCGCTGTTCGGCTGCCCTTCCCATCGAACCCTCCTGGATGAAACTCCGCGGCAAACTCATCCATGAAGACAAAAAGATGACCTTTCCCCCCTTCGAGATGATGGATGCGGCCCTCAATGCCGAGGGGAACATCTGGGCAGGTTACAGGAAAAACCGCTCCGATTGGTTCCCCCAAGAGCTCAAGGAAAAACACGGACCCGGCACCAAGAGCAAGAACGCCTATTTTGTGGGATGTACAGCCTCTTATGTGGAGAATGACATCGGCAAGGCCACCGCCACTCTTCTCGATGCCGCGGGTATCGATTTTTCTTATCTCGGAAACATAGAGAATTGCTGCGGAACGCCCATGCTCGTTGCCGGAAAGTGGGATACATTCGAGACGATCATGAGAAAGAACATCGAGGCTGTTAAGTCCATCGGTGCCGACACCGTGATCTCATCCTGTCCGGCCTGCGACATGATGTGGAGGCACACCTATGCCGACTGGGCCAAGAAACTGGGGATGGAATACAACATTACAGCCAAACATTACAGCGAAGTGGTGGCCGAAAAGATCAAAAGCGGGGAATTTGAATTTACACACCCCATAAACAAAAAGGTCACCTGGCACGATTCCTGCCATATCGGGCGCGTTTCCGGTGTATATGAAGAACCCAGGGAATTGATCAGGGCCATCCCCGGAGTCGAATTCGAAGAGATGGCCCACAACCGCGAAGAGGGCCACTGTTGCGGAAGCGTTCTCACCCTGATCAAAGAACCCCCAATCGCCGCGGATATCGGAGAATCCCGACTGTCCGAAGCTGTGGATGTCAATGCCGAAACGGTTTTGGGCCTGTGTCCTTGCTGTGAATTTCAGCTCAGAGTGACGAAAGACAAAAAAAATGTTCCCGTCGAGATCGGAGACCTGGCCGCGTTTGCCTGTAAAGGGCTCGGTAAAGAGTTCGAGGACCCCAGCCCCGAAGTCACCAAACAATGGGCCGTGTTCGAAGGAATGATAGACCTCATGACGCCCAAAGGATTCGCTGAATTGATGGATACCATGTGGCCCGAGATGCTGGATGCCATGCCCATGGGGATGGGAAAGATGATGCGTATCATCGGAAAGATGGGGTTTGTGGGGGATGCGATGTTCGCACTCATGAAGCCTGTGTTCCCGATCCTTTTCCCCAAACTGCTCCCCGGGATGATGCCCAAGGTAATGCCCACGATGCTATCGCGGGTGGCAGACCGGGTCCCGATGCCCGATTATATGGAAGAGCAAATGCCGGATATGATGCCCAAGGTGATGGACAACCTGATGCCCCACATGCTTCCCGATCTGGTTCCTCTGGCTGTGCCTAAGATGGTGGATTATCTCCGGGGCCGCACCTGAGATGAATCATTCATAAAATCTGCTGCCAAATTTAAACTCTAAAACCTTTTCTCATCGAATTGGCAGCATCTTTTCCCTTTCAGGCGAGCCGATCTCACCGCATCTGCTTCGTTGCGGCCCCTTCGAAGTGGACGACCACGTCTTCACGGGCCGACGCCTTGCATCTGCAGCGAGCTCGACTCGTGAATAATCCATCTGTGAGATGAATCATTCATAAAATCTGCTGCCAAATTTAAATGAATAATCCATCTGTGAGATGAATCATTCATAAAAAAAAAGGGCCTCTTTCGAGGCCCCATTTATTCTCCGTTACTGTCAGGGAGAATCGATTACCCGGTCATCTGTAGTCAGAAGAGAGTGCGCTGCTATTTCGCCTTTCGGATAAAGATGTCTCCGTGGTAGGTTTTGAACTGGTACTCAGGCCCGCCACCATTGATGGAGCCGTAAATGGCTTTCTCGAAACTGATCTTGTATCCTCCGCCTTCTTCGCGTTCGTCTTCGACAACTTTTTCCGGAGTCTGCCTGACCTGGACATCAAAATCGCTGTAGACATCGCCCATCTCGGACTTCATCTTGACATTGGCTTTGAGCGTGGCCGGGAAAGTCACATCGACATCTCCGTTCCACGTGCTGAAGGACATAGGCTTGTCGGGATCGATCTTTGTAAAGATGACGGTTACCGCACCATTGTATGTGTGCGCCAACACAGATCCGGATATCCCTTTAAGAGTTACAGTCCCATTGTAGTTGTCGGCCTCTATAGCTCCGGTGATATTTTCGATCAAAACTTCCCCGTTGTTGTAGGAGCCGATCTCCATCGAAGTGTTGAAGGGAACCTGGATCGTCAGGTCTACGGTCTGTTTCATTGAAGACACATCGATCTCCATGACATTGTCTTCTTCTTCGACTTCCAGGCCGGTGCCTGAAGATCCCAAGATCCGGCGCATTCCCTTTGCCTTTTTATCCTCTCTCTCTTGTCTTTCCTCCGAAACGAGTTTTTCTCGGACCTTTGCTTCGATGATGACTTCTTTGCCTTCATATCCTCTGACGATCACGCTTCCATTGTAGACCGAAGCTTCGATAAACCCCGGCTTAGAGGGATTGCTGAAAGGCACTGTGGCCCGGTCGGTCTTTCCTTCCTGGGTGAATGCCAATGTTCCTGCAAGAAACAGGAACAGGATCAGAATCGCCGTATTTTGATATTTTTTCATGTTTGCCTCCTTGTTATCTTTTTTGGATCAAAAGGTCGCCGTTCAAGGTATCCATTAAGATCTCGGGCCCGCCTTTGTCGATCCGGACGCCCACAGAACGGTCGCTCTTGTAGACGAATTTTCCGTCCTCACGGCTTTTTTGCGCTGGCCTGGACGGCAGATATGTTATCGGGAAATCGGAATACCCATCACCATGAAAGGTTTTGAGCCGGAAGTCTGCTGAAAGGTTTTCCGGGAAACTGGCCTTGACATCCCCGTTCACGGTCTTGAACGAGCAGTCGGATGCAGGATTTTTGCTGAAGGTCACACGCACATCGCCGTTGGCCGTGTGCGCGCTCCCTGACCCTGCCACTTCTATGAGGTCGATTTCCCCGTTGGCGTGTCTGATGTCGAACTCCCCTTCCACATTTTCAACGCGGATCTTTCCATCGGTTGCTGTTTTGAGAGAGAGGTTGGTTTGCCGAGGTACTTTGATTGCGAAGTCGTAGTGAACGCGATATCCTGGGTCCCAGCGGCCTCGGTGCCGTCCCCCTTCATCGCGGTCCCTGAAAGGGCCGTCGACGTAGAGGTCAATGGTGTTGCTCTCCTCTTTGATATCGAGCTTTACTTCCTCACGAGCTTTCTGGATCTTTTCTTTATTCCGCGCTTTGATCGTTTTGTAGACGACGAGCTCGACCGCCTGGCCATCGAATCCTTCGACTGTTATGGAGCCGAAAATGTTATCGACCCAGACTTCTTTGGATTGGGAAAGATCCTGGAAGCGGAGTGTTCGCTCGATTTTCTCTTTTTCTTCGACCTTCAGTTTTTCCCAGTCTGGAATGCCAGAACTGGCAATATTTATTGAGAAGGCAAAGGTCAAAAGAATCATGAGACATGATCGTGTTATCATGAGATCCTCCTCAAAAACTGAGCTGCTGTAGCCCTCGCTCAGCGTACTCCTTCACATCGGGATTGAGCCTTTCATCTTCGATCAGCGACCTGAGCGCGTCCACAGCCTGTCTCTCCCGCATGTTCACGATGAGGTCGATGAGCGCGACTTGGATAAGGGGCGATGGCTGATTCTGAAGGGATTGTAGAAGTCCTTCCCTGACTCTAGGGTTGTCATAGAAAAGATAGAGCGCATCCACAGCTGCCAGCCGCACATTGACATTGTTGTCGTTATCCAGCGTGTAAAGCAGGGCCTCCAGGGTTCTGGAGTTGGGATTATCCATACGCGCACTGATGTTTACTCCCTGGAGCCTCTCGCTGGCTGAGGGCCGTTCGAGAAGGGAGATCGCCAGTGTCTGCTGCATATCCTGGACTTCGTCCTGAAGCCGGGCCAATTGATTGCCGTTCTGTCCCTGGGAGCTCAAAAATATACCCGCAGCCAGGCCAACGACCAGGAAGACAAGCGCCATTGAAAACTGGAAAGCCGGGCGTTTGGGCCATACAGAATCGAACGAATCGCTGATTTTCTTTTTCAGACTGGACCTTTGTCTGTCCTCGCCCATTCCCTGTTTGTACGCTTCGAGCATCGTGTAAAAACGCGTTCTCACTTCGCCACTGGGCTGTTCTTCGGGGATAACCCCCAGTTTTGTCCAGATGGCGCTCAGATTTTCCAGCTCCTCTCTGCAAGAATTGCAGGATACCAGATGGGTCTGAACCCGTTCCTGCGTTTCTTTGTCCAGTTCACCGGTCAGAAATTCCGGGAACAATTCCTTTATGTTTTGGCAAGTCATGAGACCGTTCCTCCTGAAAGTTCATAGTAAATCTTTCCCAAATCTTTGATGGCGCGGTGCACATTCGCCTTAACCGTACCGATCTGGCACCCGAACAACTCGGCAATATCCTTGTACTTCATATCCTGATACCGGCTGAGGACCAGAACCTCTCTTTTCCTGAGGGGTAGGCGGGAGAGTGCTTGCTGGATCAGTTCGACATCTTGCCCTCGCTCCAACCGGTCCAAAGGGGACGGATCGGTCTCCACAGCCTCATCCCACTGGTTGTCCAGGGAGTATTCCCCTTTGGCTTTTCTCAGATGATCGATATGTGCGTTTCGTGCGATCTGGTACATCCAAACAGTAAATTTGCTCTGCCCTCTGTAGGTGACCCGGTATTTGAGGATACGAAGAAAAACGTCCTGCACCAAATCTTCGCTGGCGCCTCTGTTTCCGGTCAATCGGAGAAAAAAGTTGAAAAGCTGGACATGGTATTTCTCGAAAAGCACGGCCAGCTTTTCGACCTTTCCGTCTTTGACCTCTTCCATCAAAGAATTATCTGTCATTGCATACACCAATCGTTGTTTCGACATCTCGTGTGTCATCTATAAAGACTTGTTATTTGTAAAAAGGTTACACTATATCGGGCAAATTTTCTATCGAGGCACCGTTATCCCCGGTCATCGCAGTTTTGGAAATGCATCCTCTGGAGGAATTGTGTTTGGGAAAATCAGGCCGATTCATCTATAATAAATTTGTCTATAATAAAAAAGTATTCCTGTTTTCATTCGAGAAACGATGAAGGTTTTCAGAAGGACTTTTCCTCCTCCTCCAATAGTTTTAGTTGGGATATTAATTTTGGTTATCCAGACGGCCCCTCATATCGGCTTATCTCAACAAGAGGTAAGGATGCACTATCTGACGGATTGGAAGATCGAGCCGTCCCTGAAATATGATGCGATCTGCCTCATAAATACATTGATGGGGGATCCCTTCTATCTGAAGCATTATCAGAGGGAATATGATGCGTTTGCAAAGCAGCTCACAGTGCCTGTGGAAGAGGCTCTGGCTCATCTGCAGCGAGCTATCAAGGAAAAAAATCGCCTTATCCCGTCTGCATTTCTTTCTCTCTATTTTTCTGCTGCAGAGGGAGATACTCTGGATGGATTGTTGGCGGCTCTTGAAAACAGCGAAAACATGCAGAAAAACCTTAAGGAAACCCCCTACTACAGTGATGAAGGATGGCAACTGTATGAATCCGTTCGGGAAGACCTGAAGACGGTCTTCAAGTTTCTGAAGGGCATTCAGTTCGAGGCCTACTGGAGGAAGTATGTCGTTCCCAAAGCCGCAGAGCGAAGCAAAAAAATCCACAAAGAGTTGCCGAAGTACAATGTCGTCGCTGAAGTGGAAGCCCATCTGGGAGTGAAGCTCCCTTCGCACAGGATCACCGTGTACTTGCTTTATTTCACGAAACCTCACGGATTAAAAGTCACGGGGACACGGTTTCTGACCCATGTGGATTGGCCTTTTGCGATCGTTCTGCGAAACGCCGTGCACGAGATGATGCATCCTCCGTTTGATCTGGCCAGGGATGAGGAGCTCAGGGCAGCGCTGTCGCTTTTCGAGAACGACGATTTCTTGATGGACAGGATCCGGAATCATGATCCCGCCCTTGGTTACAACACCTTCGAAGGTTTTATCGAGGAGGATTGCGTGCAGGCTCTAGACCAGCTGATCAATGAACGCTTGGGAATCGCGAAGGACCCGCACAGGCGCTGGAAAGAGGCCGATGGGGGGATGCACGTGTTTGCCGTGGCGCTCTACAGCGTGATGAAAGAGGAGTGTTTTAACGCAAAGGGAGAGACGTTCCGGGATTTTCTTGTGCGGATGATCCGCTCCAAAAAAATCGCTCCCGGCAAAATCAAATCCATTTATGGCAGGTTTTACGAATAGTCCACCTCAGTTAGATAAAAAAAAGGATTATTCTCGGACCAAGGTTGCAGTAGCGGTGAGGAAGTGGCTCATGAAGCTGTAGCGGACTACCGCGAGTGAGTTGCAACGAAAGCTTTGTGGTGAGATCGACTCGCCTTTAGGTAAAAAATGCCGATAGTTATTAAAACGATAAGTGTATTAATAGATGGTATCGACGGTTTTTACAAATAAATCATCTCAGCGGATGATGGACATCTTGAGTTCCCTACTCAAATAAAGCTCAGACCCAACATCGGACCCAGAAAATTCAACGAAAAGCGAATTGTCGCCGAGAGAACAGGGGCTGAAATCGAGTTTGTAGAGGCCGCTCCAGATCTTGGTCTTTGTGTTCCATGAATCGACCACCAGCTCTCCCTCTATGGGATTGACACGCATCTCTGTGTTCCTGGAGTAGAATTCGGGTTGAAGGCTCTTTTTTCCCTCGGGGAAGTGGGCCTGCACAAAGACGGAAGCTTCACCCCATCTATCGAATTGGTTGGTCACTTTGGGATAGAATTTGTGCTCGCCGCAGATCAGCCCTCCATCTTTTTTGGATAGGAGAAATCTCTTTTTTTCTTTTTCTGGATTTTCCGTCAGGTCACCAAGAACGCAGTTTATGATAACGTGTTCATCTATCTCTTCGATGGCGGGAAAACGAACGTGGGTATCCCAGGTGCCGATCTCGCTCGTTTGAGGGTCGAAGAGAGCGAACACACTCTGGTATTCCTTGTTCCGGAATTCGATCTCCGGCCCCTTGAAATGATAGCTGAGGTAATCGATATTTTGGATGAATTCCATGAACTTGGGGCTCAAATTCAAGCCGATGTTGATCTTGCCGCCAAAGCCTTTTTCTCCACTGGTTCTGTCCTTCAGCCAGATGTGGAGATGAAAAACTTTTGGGGCATACTCCACAAACCTGTCCTCGATGATCTCCTTTACGGGGAGTGCGATATTCATCCAGGGCTCGTATTTCCCGGATTCGGAAACGAAGGGAACAAGTACACCCTCGAAAGGCAGCTCTTTGAAGAGTTCGGGATTGTAAAAAGCGGTCACCAGGACCATCTTGTCCATCTCATTGTCCGAGTAGTCGGTATATCCCTTTCTGAAACGGGTGTCCACGCCATCCCGCTTCACTTTGACCTTGATTTCGTGATAGTGGTCGTCCGCTTCATCCCTGCGGGGATAAAAACTCAGCTGGTAATAATAATTCAAGTCTGTATCCATGACCTTCTGGAATTCAGTCAGTTTGTTCGCACCACGCAATGAATCCGCCCCAGTATCCTCGGATAGCCACCGGAGGTTCTGGATTTTTCTGAGTTTGTCTCCCTGGCGGAACCTGAAATGATCCATTTCATTCTGCTGGTAATGTTCGGCTGAAGCTCCGGAAAAGATGTTTTTTACGAAAATGCTGCTGTCGAAGGAATAAATGGAGATATTTTGAGCATTGGCGAATTCGATGATCTCCCGGAGCACTTCCTCGCCGTTTTTGAAGTTGTTTTTATCCAGGATGTTGAACGGATCGAAAACCCGGATGTCTTCCATCTTGCCCCAGATTTTGTTGATGTAAGCGCGGTCGATCTCTTCACCCGGTATTCCGCTCCGGATATTGGGAAACATATCCGGAGGCGAGAGGTCCGGGATGCCCGCGCTCACGAGGAGGATGTATTTTCTTCCGGGGAAACCTCTCATCAAGTTGAATGCGGCTAGCAGTCCTCCCACAGTTTTTTCAAACCTCAGTCTCTCTCTGTGTATAAAATCGATCCGTTGCATATCTTCGAAGAACGTGCTGGCTAGAGCTTGTTCGATCTCTGTGCGTTCACTGGGCGTGGTCACTGCTTCGGGCTGTGCCTGGGTTTCTAGTTCAGTCTCTGTTTCTTCGACGCGGGATGATTCGATCTGAGTTTCCAGTTTCCAGATGCTTCCTGAGGCCCTCTCGACGGAATTCCTTATGAGGTCCTCGTTCGTGGTGAAGGGTTGGATGATCTCGATCCCCTTTACGGGATTGAGCTGCAGGATCATGACCTCATGACCGAGTTTAACGATAGACACAAGGTCGTCAACGATCTGGGTGCTGCCGTGTTTCATCTCCCTCTTCCAAGAGGTGATGCTGTCGAAGACGACAGCCAGCCTCTTTTTGGGAGTTTTGGACCGGTCTTGCGGGCTCATGTCCTCGGGGACGTTCAATTCCCTCTGGTCGAAGCTTATGAGCTCGAAGGAGTTGATGGGCACTCTCCGGCCGTCTTCATAGAGCTCGAAATCCTCTTTGGAGAGGTCCTTCACGAATTCGCCGTCCTTGGTGACGATCACATCGACCAGGATAAGGCGGACCTTGACTTCATATTTTTCCTGAGGAAGAAGCTCCTTTTGTTCTTGATATCCGTAGAAGTAAAGGGTCAGCGCAGTCGCAGACGCCAAGAGGGCAACGGTCACTTTTCTTAGGAGTGCACGAGCGAAATTATCCATCACCTTAATATTATACATTTGCAATAAATATGCCACAATGGATTCAGTGATAAATTCTTTATCATAAGGCATTGATACTGAATCGGAAGCCGACAAGTCTTCCAAAAATAGGCATATATGTAAAAAACCTTAACAATCGGTGCAAGATTTTTCGATCGTGGGGAGCGAAAGAAAAGCCGAGCGGGGGATGAACCTTCTTTGGAGGGGTTCCTCTTCGTTGACTTGGTGAAGAAGGGGTGTTATAAAACACATAATACAGCCGCTATGACAACATTGACATATAAAAAAGCCGGCGTCGATATCGACGAGGCGGACGCTTTTGTGGAAAAGATCAAACCCCTCCTGAAGAAAACCTCAAGAGCGGAGGTCTTGGGAAAAGTCGGCGGATTCAGCGGCCTCTTCCAGCCCAGGCTCCGAAGGATCAAGGATCCTGTCTTGGTATCCGCGACTGATGGAGTGGGAACGAAGCTTTTGTTGGCTGACCTCCAGCGCAAGCACGACACCATCGGAATCGATCTGGTGGCTATGTGCGCGAATGACGTTGTTGTGACAGGTGCTGAGCCCCTGTTTTTTTTGGATTACATTGCCTGTGGCCGGTTGGACAGAGAAAGACTGTATGAGGTGATGAAGGGCATCGTCAAGGGCTGCCGACAGAGCGGATGCGCTCTTATCGGCGGAGAGACGGCGGAACTGCCGGGGATGTATGCAAAAGACAAGTTCGATCTTGCCGGATTTTGTGTGGGCATTGTAAGCCGGACAAAGATCGTCGACGGGAGAACTTGTCGAAGAGGAGACAAAGTCCTGGGCCTTGCCTCCAGCGGTGTTCACAGCAATGGGTTCTCTCTCGTTCGCAAGGTCTTCAATGAAAAGGAGCTGAAAGGCCCTTTGGGCAGAGAACTTCTGAAGCCCACGCGGATCTATGTGAAGCCTCTTCTCCATCTCTTCAAGCATATCAATGTTAAGGGTATTGCCCACATAACGGGGGGAGGATTTTTCGAAAATATTCCCAGGATACTGCCCTCCCATCTTTCGGTCCGCATAAAAAAGGGGACCTGGCGTGTGCCATCCGTTTTCAGAAAGATTCAGAGTCAAGGCCATATCGATGATCGTGAGATGTTCCGAACATTCAACATGGGAGTGGGCATGGTGGCGATCCTCAATCCCAGGAGTGTCACCCGGGCTCTTCAGCGATTGGATGAGACGGGAATCAAAGCATGGGCAATCGGCGATGTGATCGAAGGAAAAGATGAAGGAGTGATCCTCGACTGACGGATTTCTCTATCTTTCGCCCCTTAAGAACCTCCTCCATTCGAAGAGTTCCAAGTCATGCACATAAGCCTGCAATGCATCCTCTGTTTGGGGGGACAGTTTTTCTAGCCATTTGCCAATGGATCGAACCCTTTCATCATCGATCTCAACCATGGAGACTACGCGAACTGAGACCTCCGTTTTTTTGTAACGGTCTTTGTGAGGATTTTGGAAAAGAAAGTCGTTCATCCTGAAGTTGGGGTTGAGAAAGGCCCGAGGTTTAACTCCCAAACTTTCAAAAGCTCTCTTCCAGAGATTCAGGGAATATCCATAATGAGTGCAGTTGAAACTCACATAGAGCTCGGGATCCGGATCGCCTAACTTCTGAAGAGCTTCATCCACGTAAGCAAGAATCAGCATCTCGGTTTCATCACTGTCATAACCTTTTTCGATATAGGAGACTAATTCCGGGCAGGCTTGCGAGACGATCCTTTCCGTAAGAAAACCTTTCTTTTCCAGTTCCTGCGGATACGTATCCTCGCCCATTGTCGTCTGGGTGCCGAAAAGGATGACCTTCGATTCCGGATGAGTTTTCAAATTCTGAGCGATGAGATCGACTCCCGCGCTCACGATTCCTACGACCGGGATGATCGAGCCAGTGGCAAATGACGTGTTTTTGTAAAGGACCGAAAGTGTGTTGCATCCGATCAAGATCAGGTCCGGGGAGTATTTCGCTTCAAGACTTTCAAGGGCACTATCGAACATATGAATTTTCTGATCGCGTGTTTTCAGGCTATTGTACCCCCCTTCAATCGAAAAGAGGGCGTTAAAAAACACAAAATTCACCTTGTGGAAAACCTTTTCCTTTTTCATCCTTTCGACAGCATCTGCCAGGATAGAAAGGCCCCCCAATCCCGAGTCTGTAACAGCGATCGTCACCTCTTTTTTGTCGAAGAAGGCGGCTAGAGCGTCTTCTCTGGCAAACGTCTGTTGGTCGGCACAGGAAGAGAAAACGAGAACAACGATTGCAAACAGTGATAGGATTTGGATGGAGTTTTTCGGTGGCATTTTCCGCATGCAAAACCCGCCTGACATATTTAGGATGCGCAAGATAGCACAGGACATCCCCGATGTCAACGGAAAAGACAGATGTCCTCTTTTGGGTTCACAAAATGGCCATTCTTTTCCTTTTGAATTTTGGCATGCAATTTGCTCTAATTGACGTCGGTATGCGGTCAAGGGGTGTATTTGTTCTGTTGTGCGCGCTTATGCTGGGAGTGTGCGGTACCGGGTGGACGAACGGAAAGAAGCCTAGTAAATTCATCCTGGGTATCAACGCCGGCATCGGCCGGTGGACCAACCAGGTAAGCAGAGATGTTTATCTCTATCCTTTACCCTCCTTCCCGAAGGGATACAGAGTGGTTATCGCTGACACGAATTCCAATGTGAATTCTCAATTCGGTCTTAACATCATGTACAATTACACCCCGAAGTTTGGACTTCAAGCGGAATTCAGCCGGATAAACGCGGAATATTTGTTCGTTATCGGCCTTAATCCTCGGTACCCCACTGAACAGCCCCGGCATGATCCTGTCAATCTTCCATGGAAGGTGACGGCAGTCTACATCAACGGAGTCTTTAATTTCCAAAAAACCGAGGGGAAGGTGTTTCCTTTCGCTTTTGCCGGCGTTGGGTTCAATATCATCCAAAAAAACTCAACTTCCGGGTCGTACGTCGAAATCGAATCGAAGTCCTCGGTGGACCTCGGGCTCAAATTGGGAGGAGGAATGAGCTACTACTTGCGCCATACAGCGCTGGGTTTCGAACTGAGGGCTTTTATCCTTTACCTCCCTGCGGCGGAGACGACGAGTTATCAATTTCAGTCGTACACAAACCCAGCTCCGGGATTCACCGGTGAAAACCTTGTTTGGGCTATCGATATCGGCGTCAAATACCGGTTCTAAAAAAACACATTTGGAAATGCTCCCGTTCTAAAAAGATGTTTTGACATCTTCCCCACCACTTTGATAAGCTTTGGCAAAGGGAAAATTGCAACATTGAGAAAGATGTAGGAAATATCCATGGCAAAAAAATCCAGCGCCGGGCTTTACAAAGAACAAAGGGTGGGAGTCTTTGTCGATGTCCAGAATTTGTATTATTCAGCGAGAAATATCTACAAAGCCAAAGTGAATTTCAAAACCCTTCTCAAAGAGGCCATCAAGGGAAGGAACCTGATCCGGGCCATCGCTTATGTGATCAAGGCCGATGTCAAAGATGAGGCCAACTTTTTCGACGCACTCAAAAATTTTGGGTATGAGGTCAAAGCCAAGGATCTTCAGATATTTTTTGGGGGTGCCAAAAAAGGCGACTGGGACATCGGGATCGCGATGGACCTGATCGAGCTCGCATCAAGGCTGGATGCCATCGTTCTCGTAAGCGGAGACGGTGATTTTGTACCGCTCGTTAACCACGTCAAGCACGCCCTGGGTTGCTACGTGGAAGTTATGGCTTTCGGAAAATCTTGCTCACAAAAACTCATTGAAGTCGCAGACAATTTTATCGACATGGACCAAGCGACATCGACTTACCTCATTCAGAGCGGAAAATCATAGTTTTTGCTTTTTATATAATTCAGCGAATAGATGGATTATTTACGGAGCGAGGCCAACCCACCCCACCCGTTCACAAAGGTCGAAGCCGTCACCCATGAAGATGTGGGGCGATCAATCAAATGGGCACCAATGAAGGTGTTGGCGTGAGTCGGTCCGCCTCCGAGGCAATAGGCTGACATTAAAAATTAAATTGTGTTAGTAAAAATAGCTGTCAGCTACTTTTATGAATAACTCAGATAATCTGTGAGGAGGTGGATAAGATGAGGTCAGAAATAATCGAAAAGATCGCTGCGTTGGTTACGGCTGCATTCGGTTTGGTCGCTGCCCTGGCCTGGAATGGGGCCATTCAAGCCATTTTTAAGCAGGTTTTTGGAACGGCCGAGGGCGTAGGCCCTATGCTTACCTATGCCGTAGTCGTTACGATCATCGCCGTCATTGCCACCATATGGGTTGGCAAGGCTGCAGGGAAGGCAAAAAAAGAGTAGATAAACTCCTCCCCTCCTCAAAGCTTCTTCTTCAGGGGGAGCTCTTTAGATAAAATTTGAGTAGTCCTGTCAAAGTTCTTTTTTTGTGTTCACGCGCATGCCATTGAAGTTTGCCCCTTGACGACTCTTTTATCCGCCGTTTGTCATAAAGGTCTTTTGTGTTCTGAAAAAATTAACCCGTGAGGATTGAAACTTTTAAGAGGATTCTGCTGTTATTGAACTGTATAAGAGAATAAGGGTGGTCGAATGAAAAAAACGCTTGTTTTGGGACTTTTATCCATCGGTCTGTTTTTTCCATCGATCCGTGCGCATAGCGATAACATCAGAACCGAAACTCCGGTTTTACCTCCTCAGATCTCTGAATTCTACAAAAGCTACAACTTTATTAGCTCCTTCAGCACAGGAGCCGAACGGAAAATGCTCATCGAAAAGTACAGCAGATACGGGATCCCTGAAGACATGGAGACCGAGAGGTTGGGGAAAGTGTTCAACCGGATGAAGAGACTTGAGGATTGGTTCTTCGTGATGGATTCGGAGATGGTCATTTGGGTGGGTCCGACACCCAAGTTTTGGAAGTTTCATTTTCGTCCTGTTCTTTTTGATGTGTTGGGCATTCATTTCTCGGGCGATATGGCTGTTGTTGATGTTGTGTCCTATCATGTGGAGCCTGAGACGATCTTGAGGTTTATTTCAGCCTTTGAAGAGAGTGACGGAGACGAACAAAAAGTTCCCTCTCCCGATGAGAGAATCCTCCATGCGAAGAGCAGCGATCCGGAAAAGATATTTCACAGGTGGGTCCTTCAAAACGGAAAATGGAAAAAGAGCACAGCGGATCTCTATCCGTTGAAAGACAAAAGATATTAGTTCCACTTCGATTTTTTCTTGGTTGTTTCGAGTGTAAACCCCAATAACACTGGGAGCTTTTGCGCTTTCAATTTCATGGATTAAAGGCTATAATTGAAACCAAAAGAGGCTACAATGGCGAAAAGCACACCTGTGAACAAAAACTCTTGGGTTGTTTTGGTATGTATCGTGTTTGCTCTTTCCCTTCTGACCGGCACTGCGCATGCCCAAAAATTCCAATTTTCTGTGTTTGGTGGACTCAACCATGTCTTCGAATACGGTTCAGAGGATGATTATGCTCTCGGCGAGAACGATTTTCCCGTCACTCCTTCCCATACGCCTCCAGCTTTGGGTGCGTCCTTGGGCTATTTCTTTACCGAGAATCTGGGACTAGAGTTGGATTGGCGGTATGTGCTGTCTTCGAAAGTGACACTCGAAGACCCGTCCGACCAAGATACCGTAGAGATCGATTCGTCCAAGCATTATTCCTTGACCCTGAACCTTGTCTACCAGTTTTCGGGCGGAAAGATAAGGCCTTATATTCTGGCCGGAGGAGGCGTTGACAAACTCCTGGCAGAGGACGCCACTTACACCTCGGACTATGGTTTTTCGATCACCCTCGAAGCCCCGGAGAAAACCTTGGATGCCGTAGCCAACTTTGGCGCCGGCTTGAATTTTTTTATGAGCGGCAACGTGGCGTTGAGGCTGGATGCTCGGTATGTGATGATCTTTGCCGACCCCAAAAATGTCAATAGCTTGAGTGCTGTTGTAGGGCTTTCTTTTCGATTCTAATTCCTGGATTATTCATAAAAGATGCTAACAAACTTTTAGCAACGAACCCACATAAAGGAAAATTCTTTATCTTAATGTTAGCATCTTTTACCCTTCGGGCGAGCCGATCTCGCACCAAAGCCTTCGTTGTAGCCCTTTCGAGGGAGTTCACACCATCATCAAGGGCCACTGCCTCGCCTTTTGGGATGGGAGGAATCGAGAGGCCTTAGCTCGTGAGCACTCCAGGAGTGAAAAGCTTGATTTCGACAGAAATTTCTGATTTATTTATGTGAGTCGCATAAAGAGCGATACACCAGTTCGATGGAGGTGAACGTGAAAAAAATCGCTGGGAAGCCCTTACTATTGAGCATGGTTCTCTGGTTCGGTGTGACAGGAGTTATGTTCAGCGCTGAGAAAGATTACAGATTGCTCGGTAAGGAGACCTATCTCGAAATGGAATCGATCAGGAGTCCGAGGATTTCACCGGACGGCACTCAGATCCTATTTACACGGGGATGGGTGGACAAGATGGAAGACCGGACCCGGAGCAATATCTGGATCGTCGATATTGCCGGCACCAGGATTCGGGAATTGACCCATGGGAATTGGAGCGACTCCTCACCGGTGTGGTCCCCGGACGGGAAAAGGATCGCCTTTCTTTCGGATAGGGATGGGACAGAGCAGATCCATGTGCTTTGGCTGGACACGCGGGAAGTCGCTCAACTGACGCACCTCGAACGTGCTCCGCGCAGCTTGGTGTGGTCTCCGGACGGAAAGATGCTGGCCTTCACGACTTTCATGCCGGACACAAAAACCATCTTGGGCGTGAAATTGCCCAAGTTCCCCAAAGGTGCAAAGATGGCAAAACCCGCTGTTCTTGTGGATAGATTGAGTTGGGCCAGGGACGGAAGGGGTCCTTTGCCTAAAGGTTACAGCCACGTATTTGTCCTCGATGCTCAGCTGGGAGGGACACCCCGCCAGGTGACGTCGGGAGATTATTCCCACAACGACCCGCAGTGGTCTCGGGATGGAAAAACAATTTATTTCAGTGCCATACGGAAACCCGATGCGGAATACCTGCGGGGCGACAGCGAGATCTACTCCGTGAACCTCGAAACGCTCGAAATAAAAGCGTTGACGGACAGAAAAGGTCCTGATGAAGGAACGAGAATCTCTCCGGATGGACAATGGATCGCCTACACCGGCTACGATGACAAGAACTTTACGAGTCATCTTTCACACATCTATCTTATGGATATCCATGGGAATCAAAAAAAGCAGTTGGCCGGAGACCTGCCCAATTCCCCCTCGAGCATCACATGGACCGAAGATAGCTCGGGAGTGTACTACCTGATGCGGGAGAAGGGAGAGTCCAATATCTACTTTGTGTCGAAATCCGGAGCGATCGAGAAAATCACAGAGGGTGTTCACTACATGTCTGATCTGTCATTGGCACAAAATGGACAGGTTGCGACAACTGTATCCACCTTCCATAAGCCCGGATATCTTGTTACTTTCAACATGAAAAACCCTCATAAGTTCAGCACACTTGTGGACGTCAACGAGGATGTGCTGGCTGGTGTGAAACTCGGAGAGGTGGAGGAGATGTGGTTCAAATCTCCGGATGGCCTTGACCTTCAGGGATGGCTCATCCAACCCGCTGAATTCGAGCCAGGGAAAAAATACCCTCTACTGCTTTGGATCCATGGAGGACCCTGGTCTATGTACAGCGTGCGGTTCAATTGGGCATGGCAAAATTTTTCGGCCGAAGGTTATGCTGTGCTTTACATGAATCCAAGAGGGAGCACCGGCTATGGCCAGGATTTTGTGAACGGTATCCAGTTCTCCTATCCCGGGAAGGACCGGGATGACTTGCTGGCCGGTGTGGATGCAGCGATAGAAAAGGGCTTCATCGATGAGGACAACCTGTTTGTCTGCGGCGGAAGCGGGGGCGGTGTTCTCACCGCCTGGCTGGTCGGTCACACGGACCGTTTCACGGCCGCCGTCTCCATGAGACCCGTCATCAACTGGCACTCGTTTGTGGGGACGACGGATGGATCGTCCTGGTACCGGCAGTTCGAGAAATATCCGTGGGAGGACCCGATGCTCTATGCCGTGCGTTCGCCGCTCCACTATGTGGCCAATGTCACGACACCCACCATGGTCATGACCGGGGAGGCCGACCTGCGCACGCCGATGTCCCAAAGCGAAGAATACTACAGAGCCCTGAAAATGTTAAAAAAAGAGACTCTTCTTGTTCGCATGCCCGATGAATTCCACGGATGGCGGAGGCCCTCCCACCGTTTGCTCCAGCAGCTTTATCTCATGGCCTGGTTCGAAAAATATAGAAACATATAGCATGCGTGGATGGTAACGGACGTTTCCGCATAGATAGCGAAGTCCATCGGTTTCAATCCGATCGAAAGGAGGGAAGTTATGTTCACGATAAACCGCCGGGATTTTGTCAAGCTTGGGAGTATGGCTGGCTTAGGAGGAGTGCTCGATGCCGCATCATTCCGAGAAACAACAAAGACAGAGCCCCTCGCACAGATATCGAAAGCGATTAATTTTACGAGAGACGGCATTGACTTGTCCCCTTTAGAATATTCGCGACTTTTGTATGAAATGGCGGAGGCTGGAAAAATCCGTGCGGATAATTATTCCAGGGGAGGCGCGGTGGAAGAGCTCGAGGTCCTGTTCGCTGAATTGCTCGGGAAGGAAAGCGCTGTCTTCATGCCCACAGGCACGCTGGCGAATCACATCGCTCTCAGGAAATTAGCGGGCGATGATAAAAAGGTGATCGTACAGGCAGAGAGCCATATCTACAACGATTCCGGCGATTGTGCGCAAATCCTTAGCGGTCTTAACCTTATCCCCCTTGCGCCACAAAGAGCGACCTTCGATCTCGAGGAGATCTGGTCTGCGGTACACAAGGTCAATTCCGGCAGAGTCCTTTCTCCCGTAGGGGTCATTTCTATAGAGACACCAGTACGCAGGATGGGCGAGCAGATGTTCGATTTTGAGGAGATGACGAAGATCTCTGCCTATGCAAAGGATCAAGGAATAAGGATGCACCTGGATGGAGCGCGGCTGTTTATCGCTGCGGTCCACACCGGCATCCCACCTTCCGAGTATAGCGCCAAATTCGACACGGTCTACACGTCTCTTTATAAAGCTTTTAATGCGGCATCCGGAGCGATCCTGGCCGGGACTAAAGAATTCACAAAGAACCTCTTTCATCTGCGGAGGATGTTCGGCGGGGGGATGCCCCAGGTGTGGCCTTTTGCAGCTGTCGCGCTCCACTATACGGCCACCTTTTTGGAGGACTATTCCCGTGCGCTCGAGAGAGCCGACATATTTTTTGCCCTCCTGGAAAAAAACGAGGCTTTCCGCGTCGAAAAATTTCCCAATGGAACCAATGTGTTCAAGCTGTATGTCAAAGGAACTGACCTCCAACTTCTCAGAGAGAAATTGCGGCGGAATGATATCCACATCCCACCGCCGGCCAAGGATGCAAGCGTATTTTTTATGAAAACAAATGCCAGTTTGAACCGGATTGCACCAGAAGAATTGGCAAACAAATTCGTCGAAGCCTTGCACTGATGTCAGCTTTCCCGGCTGGTTTATATTTCCTTATCAGGTTAGAATAGGTATGAAAGATTTTTTTACTAAAAGGACTAATCTCAGGAGGGTTCTAATGAAAGAATCGCTGGGTCCGAAAACGATCGTTTATCCCACTCCCGTATTTGTCGTGGGGACCTATGATAAAGAGGGTCGACCGAACGCTTCGACTGTTGCCTGGGCGGGCATCTGTTGCTCGAGGCCACCCTGTGTGGCGGTGTCTCTCAGAAAAGCCACATACACCTACTGGAATATTATTGAGCGGGAGGCGTTTACAATCAACATTCCCTCCGAAGCCCATCTCCGTGTGGCCGATTATTTCGGGATGGCTTCAGGAAAAACCGAGGACAAATTTGCCACAGCCGGGCTCCAGCCGGTGAAGAGCGCATTGGTGGATGCTCCCTACATCGACGAGTTTCTTATGGTTCTGGAATGCAAACTCATTCAATCTTTCGAAATCGGACTCCACACCCAATTCATCGGAGAGATCCTCGATGTTAAAGCCGATACCTCTGTTCTTGATGAGCGGGGCACCCCGGACTTAGAGAAGGTCAAAGCTGTTGTGTTCGCGCCGGAAAGTCGAAAGTACTATGGCATAGGAGAATTACTCGGGGATGCCTATTCCTTAGGAAAAGGGCTGAAAAGCGGATAAATAACAGATCCTGGTTCCTCCTATTGCACGAATTTATTCCGTATAAATGTATTTTCAGCGAATAATTTATTGACCCAAAGTCATAAGCTGCGTTTAGGCCACGCTACAGTCGAAGCCCATCCAGAGGTCAGACAATTTTAAAAAAGAGCTTGACAGAGCGAGGCTTTTCATGCTACATTGATTGAGCGCTCGCTCAATTAAAATGGCCAAAACATTATCTGAAACCAGAGATATCCCCACCTATATCAAAGATCCCGAGCTGGTCCATCAAAGAAGACGGCAGATAGTGGATGCCTCTGTCCAGCTTTTTATCGCTAAGGGTTTTCACCGGACGACGACCCGGGAGATCGCCAGGGCAACAGGGATATCGAACGGCCTTTTGTATGAATATGTGCGGTCCAAAGAGGACGTTCTCTATTTGGTCTGCGATGCCATCCATGCCGAGGTCGAACAGGGTGTTGCAGAGGCCCTCCATAAGGCATCGGGCGGCCGGAATGTTCTGGCGGCGATGATCCTGGAATACTTTCTCGTTTGTGACCGTATGAGCGATCACATCCTGCTCATCTATCAGGAGACAAAAACCCTCCCCCCTCACTGGCAGAAAAAAGTCCTGGAGAACGAGGTTCGGCTGACAAATATTTTTGTCGGAGCGCTGACAGACCTGGTTTCCAGCGATGATTTGCCGCAGATGGATAAAAACTCCATCGAATTGATCGCACACAACATTGTCGTGCTCGGACATATGTGGACTTTCCGGCGGTGGTATTTATCCTCCCGCTACACGATCGAGGATTATATCAATATCCAGACAGATTTTATTTTGGGGAAATCGATGGGTGAAAAGAAGGAGAAACAATGAGCTTCGATAGTAAACCATACAATCCTGAGAATAATATCCGTGTGGTGACAGCCACATCTCTCTTCGACGGTCACGACGCTTCGATCAACATCGTTCGCCGGCTGCTTCAAAGCACGGGTGCCGAGGTGATTCACCTCGGGCACAACAGGTCTGTCCGAGAGATCGTCGACGCAGCCATCGACGAAGATGCACAGGGAATCGCCGTTTCCAGCTACCAAGGTGGGCACATCGAGTTTTTTAAGTATATGGTTGATCTCTTGAAAGAAAGAGGAGCTTCTCATATCAAGGTTTTTGGCGGAGGAGGCGGAGTGATCATCCCTGAGGAGATTCAGGAACTCGAAGAGTATGGTGTGGAAAAGATCTATTCACCCGAAGATGGAGCGAAGTGGGGACTTCAGGGAATTATCAATCACATGATCAAGAGTTTGGACTTTCCGACAGTGGACACGGATTCTTTTGATGTGAAGGGGCTTTCATGCAATAACAAACTAATGATCGCAAGGTCGATCACTGCTGTTGAATTGGCAAAAACCCGAAAGGACAGCGGGATCGAAAAAATCCGGCATGAATTGTCCGAGCGGATGGATGAAAAAAAGATCCCCGTTATCGGCATCACCGGAACAGGGGGAGCGGGAAAATCGTCGTTGACCGATGAGATCGTGTTGCGTCTGCTTCGGGATCTGAAGGATGTCCATGTCGCCATCGTAAGCTGCGATCCTTCCAGGAGAAAAAGCGGTGGTGCCCTTCTCGGTGACAGGATCCGGATGAATGCCATCGGATCACCCAGGGTCTATATGCGCTCCCTTGCCACACGAAGATCGCTCATGGAAGTGCCGGAAGCGCTCCCTGAAATTCTCTGGGTTCTCAAAGCGGCAGGATTCGATCTCATATTTGTCGAGACAGCCGGGATCGGTCAGGGAGATTCCCAGATCGCCGACCTGGCCGACCTCTCCCTTTATGTTATGACCAGTGAATTCGGCGCCGCGACCCAGCTCGAAAAGATCGACATGCTGGATTACGCAGATATCGTGGTCGTCAACAAGTATGAAAAACGAGGGGGGGAGGACGCGGTCCGGGATGTGCGGAAGGAGGTCCAGCGAAACAGGGATGCCTTCGACAGAGAACTGGAGGCCATGCCCGTTTTCGGAACGATCGCCTCCAAATTCAACGACGATGGCGTGACGTCGCTCTATCTTGCGATCCTGGATTCTATCCGCGAAAAAACGGGAGTGAGTTTCGAGTCCCAATATCCTCCTTCAGGTGAAAAGACGTCGACTTCGAAAACAGTCGTCATCCCCCCGGATCGGACCCGATATCTCGCAGATATCGCCGATACGGTCCGTCACTATCATGGGCAGACCGAAGAGCAGGCGGATGCAGTGCGGCGCGTTTGGCATCTCAGAGAAAGTGCAAAGGCAATAGAAAGGAATTCCATGGATGGGAGTAAAGAAGAACTCCTCTCTCGACTGAAAAAAGAAGTGGCAAAAGCCGAAAAGGATGTCAATGAAGACACGAATAGGCTTCTTTCCGAATGGGAAGAAATTAGGAAAAGATACTCGAAGGATGAACTTGTTTATGAAGTACGGGGGCGTGAGATCAGACAGCCTCTTTTTACGGAATCTTTGGCGCATCAGAGGATTCCGAAGATATCCCTCCCCCTGTTCAAAGATCCGGGCGAGATCTACAGGTATCTGAGAAGAGAAAATATCCCCGGATCTTTTCCTTTCACAGCTGGTGTTTTTCCATTAAAAAGAGTTTGGGAGGATCCCACACGAATGTTCGCCGGTGAGGGGGATCCTGCGCGAACGAACAGAAGATTCAAGCTTCTTTCCGCCAGTTACGAGGCCAAACGTCTATCCACAGCCTTCGATTCGGTCACTCTGTACGGATGCGATCCGGACAGGCGGCCGGACATCTACGGGAAGGTGGGCACCTCTGGCGTGAGCATCTGCACACTGGACGATATGAAGGTTCTCTACGGAGGATTCGACCTGAGCGCTCCCAACACCTCTGTCTCCATGACGATAAACGGACCTGCTCCCATCATTCTGGCGATGTTTTTAAACGCCGCCATCGACCAGAAGTTCGATGCTTTTGTATCCGAGTCTGGGAAAAAACCCACTAAGGAAGAGTATGAAAACATCCGCGCTTCTGTGTTATCCGCTGTTCGGGGAACCGTCCAGGCGGACATACTCAAAGAGGACCAGGGACAGAACACGTGTATCTTCTCTATCGAGTTCGCTCTGAAGATGATGGGAGACATCCAGGCGTATTTTGTGCAGAATAACGTGCGCAATTTCTATTCGGTCTCCATCTCCGGTTATCACATCGCAGAAGCAGGGGCCAATCCGATCACACAACTTGCACTCACCCTCTCTAACGGATTTACATATGTCGAGTACTATCTCTCCCGCGGCATGCCTCTGGATAGTTTCGGTCCCAATCTCTCTTTTTTCTTCTCTAACGGGATGGACCCGGAATATACGGTTATCGGGCGCGTGGCCCGGCGCATTTGGGCCATCGCCATGCGGGAAAAGTACGGAGCCTCGAAAAGATCCCAAATGCTCAAATATCATATCCAGACATCTGGGCGATCGCTGCACAGCCAGGAGATCCAGTTCAACGATATCCGGACGACGCTCCAGGCCCTTTGTGCCGTCTACGACAACTGCAACAGTCTCCACACCAATGCCTACGATGAGGCCATAACAACCCCCACACACGAGTCTGTGCGGCGGGCTCTGGCGATTCAGCTCATAATCAACCGTGAATGGGGGCTGGCCAAAAACGAGAACATGAACCAGGGGAGTTTCATCGTCGATGAATTGACGGATCTGGTCGAGGAGGCCGTGCTCGCCGAATTCGACAGGATCTCCGAACGCGGAGACGTTTTGGGCGCCATGGAAACAGGCTATCAGAGGAGTAAGATCCAGGAAGAGTCGATGCACTATGAGATGCTCAAACACACAGGGGATCTTCCCATTATCGGGGTCAACACATTCAGGGACCCGGAGACGGATGAATCTCAGGGAGGTTTTGCAGGTATTCCGCTGGCAAGAGCCACAAAAAAGGAGATCGAATCACAGCTCAAACGCCTTAAGGACTTTCAAAGCCGAAACGCAAAAAACGCACCGGCTGCTCTCGAGAGGCTCCAAAAAGTCGCTCTTTCAGGGGAAAATATCTTTGCCGAGCTCATGGATACTGTCAAGGTTTGCTCTCTCGGTCAGATCACACAGGCGCTTTATGAGGTGGGAGGGCAGTACAGACGGAATATGTAAATTTCGTCACACAGAAATTTTTGAACTCTCAAACACTGTTGCTCGAAAAACCTACGGGGTTGTCTCCAAAATCATCGGCACCTTAAAGACGGCCACTTTGCGGTCACGGATGGTTCTTGCTTACGAGTGGATTTTGGCATTAAGATCTCGAGACCTCTTTGTGTTCGGTGTTGTTATGTGCGTAGACCACGATCTCAAAATTTGTCTGGGGTTCTTGTTTAATGACGTCCGCACATCCGGAGCAGCATGCCATCCAGTTGAATTCGAGAAAAGTCAGAGCGACGGCCATGATGAGGATTCCGATTTTTGTGATTAGCTTCATGTCCCACCTACCTTAATTTTACATCCCCTTCACTTATATATACGAATTTTTGCAGATTAAGTTGCATCCCTTATCCGTGCTATTCATAAAACCTGTTTGCTTATTCCGGATAAAATATGGATAATGATTGACTCGATTTTGGCGTGAACGAGGATAGGATGGAAAAACGAAAATTCAGATTCAGATCCTTTACGGCGCTGATGATACTGTGGTCCTTTGTTCTCGAGACGGTCTCTGGATTGGTACTCTACATCGTTCCACCGGGAAGGATCGCCCATTGGACCAACTGGAAACTCTGGGGATACACCAAAGAAGAGTGGGCGGCCATTCATACGATCTTCGGGTATGTGTTTCTCATCTTTGCCCTTGTGCACATCTATTACAACTGGAAACCGATCCTGAATTACATAAGATCCAAGGTCAAAGCGGGACTGCGCATGCGTGCCGAATTAGCGGTTTCCCTTTTGATCACTCTTGTGGTTTTTGTCGCGACTGTCGTCAGCCTCCCGCCTTTCAGCACGGTCATGGATATCGGCGAGAGTTTTAAAAATTCTTGGGAAGAAAGTCAAAACGAACCCTTCGTTCCCCACGCTGAACTCATGCGTTTCGATGAGTTCGTAGAGGAAATTGGCATCTCCGATGAACAGGCTTTTCAAACCTTGGAGTCGGCCGGGATCACTGTAAGGGAGAGGAAAGAGATCATCAAGGAAATTGCCGAAGAGAACGGTGTCGCACCATCCGAGATCCATGACATTCTCGTCAAGTCCCTCTCAAAAGAGGAGAAGGAGAAACTGCTAAAAACCGCAAAACCTCAATCCAGAGGAGGTTTCGGAGCGATGTCTCTCGAGCAAGTCGCGGGTGAAATCAACATGTCTGTTGAGGATGCCATCGCCATTCTCGGATCCAAAGGGATCACAGCGAAGAAGGAAGACTCGATCAGGACTATCGCAATGAACTGCGGGAAAAGACCCTTCGAGATCGTCAACATCCTGAGGGATGCAAAAAAATAAATTCAAAGAAGGCTCAGCGAATACGATATATTTCTGATCTCGAGGAAAGTTCTAATTCTGAGGGATTCGTTTGATGATCTGGTTCACACGAAGGTTTTGACGATCTCGTTCTGCAGGTCCTGGAGCTCTCGATAGGCGTTATTGATCTCTTCGATCTTTTCATTCAGCCTTTTCATAAGCTTCTGTTTCTCCAAGCCGTTACGGAGGATGATAAGGAGGTCATCGTTGTTCCAGGGTTTTTCGATATACTGGAAAAGCCCCACATGATTGATCGCTTTGATGGCGTTTTCCTTATCGGCATATCCTGTCAGGATGATCCGGGGCACCTCAGGTTTGATCTCACGGACTTTGGCCAGGAAGGAGATCCCGTCCATCTCCGGCATGAGGTAGTCGGAGATCACCAGGTCCACGCTTCCTGTCTGAACGTATTCCAGCGCTTCCTTCGCTGATATGAAGGTTTTGACATCATAGTTGGTTTCCAGTGTTAGAAATGAGTTGAGGCTGGTCAAGACCATATCTTCATCGTCAACGATCACGATGGTTGGTTTCTGATCGGAATTTTCCATTTTCCCTCCTTAGGACTCCATCCGGTCTGCGATTCTTACCTGTAGATTCTCGTTAAGAGTTTTCTCAATCTTTTCGCCATAGTCTTCAGGATACTTTGTGTGATCGCCACATGGTCGGCCAAGAGATCGATGAATTCTTCTTTATCGATGCGGAGAAGCTGAGTGTTCTCTAGCGCTGTTGCCGTTGCCACACGCGGCTCATCATCGAACAGGGCCCAAGTCCCGAAGGCCTGCATTTGTCCGGCGACCATTATTTCTTTGTCCTCGCGGGTCAATCTCACTTTGCCCTGGATCACCACATACATCGAATCTGATATCTCATCTTCCTTGAAGATGATATCTTTGCTCTGGTACTCGATCTCCTCTGCGATGGCAGCGATATGAGAGAGATCTTCGGTAGAGGTGTGTTCGAAGATATCCACATCTTGGAGTAGCAGGACTTTTTCGACTGTAGTCAGCATCGTTGAAAACGCAATTTATACCTTTTGTGAAATTATCACACTTTTCCTTCGGTCGTCAAATCCGGTTGGGTGCTTAAACGGCGTAAATACAGTTGTGCCGTCTCTCTGACAATGGGATCATCCGAGTGGATGAGTTCTTGGATCGAGTCGTAACACTCTTTGTAGTACAAGGCCGCACTGAGATAGATCGTACAGGCCTTCAGCCAGTTGTCATGACTCGAAAGTAGGGATCGGATGCATTCGAGCTCTTCAGTTATCTCTTTCCTTGCTCTCCTTGTTCCGCTTTTAGAGAGGAGTTCAGGGCGTCCTGCTTCAACGATGGGAATAAGGATCCTTTTTAGGCGCGCATCGAGAATATTGTCCAGGAATTCTATGGCGATCGCCTTCAGCTTTGCGGTCCGGCTCTTGAGTCCCAGGTAGGCGTCGACCATATCCTTGGGCGGATATTTCATCCCGAGGAGGCGGAAAATCCTCTCCAGGTTTTTATCCAGTTTCTCTTCGAGTGCGAATAAGAGGAGGAGCCTTGCTTTTTTATCTTGCCCGGATATCGTGTTTTCGCTGCTTTTCCGTTGAACTATCAATAACATTTCCTTTTGCTCGATCCATGCGCGGAGTGTACTTTTATAGAGTTCGATCTCGTCGAGAACCTTTGTCTGGATGATGTGCGGATCGAATTTCAAGGTGGGGAATTTAACCCTGAGTTTATTGAGTGCTTTAATGATCTCGTAACGCAATGTGAGATCCGTGATGGCAAGGTTTTGCATCAGGCTGTTGACCGATTTTTGTGAGTCGATCATAGCGAATACCTTAGGGATGGCCAATTTCTTGCCTTTGTCCACTTCGGGATTTTCGAGGATTTTTCTCAAGATTACGATGATGTCCTCTCCATAAGAAATCAGGGCCTCTCGGACATGTCTGCGGAGATGTTTGGTGTTAAGGTGTGCGATCAAGACCGGGATAAATTCTTTCTCTGATGCTGAGCCAATGCTTGTGATCGCAGCTAATTTCACATCTATTGACGCATCGTCGACAAAATCGTGCAAGAGTGGATAGAGCCCGGAATTTTTCGCCAGACCGATGGCCCTGGCTAAGTTGATCTTTACAAAGGTTAGTTCCTTTGCGTCGGCTGCCTTATCCTGAAGTTCACCCAGCATATTCTGGAATAGGTCGACCAGGTTTATGGTCTGCCTAAAATCTTTGTTTTCTCTCCATTCCAGGGCAGCAGCGGTTGTCGCAGCCAGTTGGATCCTGGGGTTTTCATGTTCCAGAAATCTTTGCAGTGTCGACGCTGCATCGGATGAGGCTTTACAGATATATCGTATAGCTTCGACCCGGACGCTGAAGTCGTGACTGGATACGAGATTTTTTGCCGCTGACGAAAGGTCCAGATCCTCATATTTAAGAGCCATATTCAATACAGAAGCTTTGACCGTGTCGGAAGGAAATTCAACAAGTTTTTTGAGGAAAGGAACGAGTTCTTTGTTTTTGATATCTTCAAGCATATTCAACACATAGAGGATCTGGCGTTCGTTCTTGCCTTCCAGCACTTTGATGAAATTGTTAAACACAGCCGCATCATCCAGATTCAACGATTGATCCTCGAGGTTTATCGAACGCTTCTCGATCGCCATGCGGAAAGAATTGACATACTCATCTTTAATTCGGAATATCAGGTATGCCCACACGCCTATCATTGCAATAATGATCAGACTGACGTGTCGAACGGAAAGTCCGAAGCCGACGATCAAGGTAATCAAGAGAACGCCCCCTAGGCCCTTGGCTGCGTTCTTGATAAAGACATCGATGAAAGATTTGACTCTGTTCTTGATCTCAGGGGAGATGGGAATCGCCAGCAATTCGGTACTGGCTTTGTTGATGGAATGTTTAAATCCTCCGTCTCCCATCTTGATCAGTATGGCCGACCAGAGGACCGGATTGATAAGAACCGCTGCGGCCCCGATCATAATGGCACAGGGAAGAAATAGCAGAGAGGCTGTCACGCCGAGATGTTTGATAATTCTTCCGGTGAAGAACATTTGTATGATCAAAGATAGGATGTTCAGATTGGACAACCAAAGACCAAAGAATGCTGTCAGGTTGTCCGCTTCCGGTTTAGCTCGAGATGCGATGGTCAAAAACTGGTAATCAGCGAGGTTGGCGACGACAACGCCCACACCGATGATCCCGGCGAGATATGTCAGATGACGGGAGTTCAAGATGGATTTGAGGGGATTGTCCTGAGCTAAAGAACGATACCTCTGTTCCTGCCAGGAGCTTTTTTGGACGTGAGGGATATGTTTCGTTTTTTTCCAGATCGACCAGACTAAAATTTGACAGAGCGCCAGGAATCCGATACAGAAAAATATCATGTTCGCCGTGCTGAGCCGAGGGGCCGCGTAACTTGTCAAATATCCGCCAAAAATCCCCCCAGATATGGCTCCTGCACCGATCAGGCCGAAAAGGCGCTTGGCTTCCCTGGCATTGTATATTTCATTGGCGAGGAGCCAGAATTGCGTGCCGGTGATGACTCCGAATATCGCAACCCATATGAAAAAGGCATAGAGGAACCAGGTGCTCTCGTATGCGTACGGGAGCATTATCCAGAAAACTACGAGGGTGACGGAAGAAGTCAAAAGCGTTATTTGGACGAGCCGGTTGAGCCGGACCTTTTTGGAGTATCTGGAATAAGCGACCGCAAATAGGCCCGAAAAGAACGCTACGAGCACATAGGCGAAGGGAAGGTTTTCACTGCCGAACCGGACTAGAAACAGAGAGCTTCGGACGGGTTTTAGAACAGACAGAGAACCGATAATCAGGAATCCGTAAAAAAACATCAGTGTGGCGACAGGAGCTTCACCCTCACGAATGTCGAAAATTCTGCGGAAAAGTTCTTTCATCGATCCCTTTAGTCAAACATTGTTCTCAACCCTTGCTCTTTTCTCTTTCAAGCTGCTCTTCCAGATCCATGGGTAGGATGATGAGAAAATCGGTCCCCTTTCCCCATTCACTTTCCACTTTGATTTCACCCCTGTGGTTCTGGATGATGTTGTAGGATATTGACAGGCCCAGCCCGGTGCCGACACCGATGCCTTTTGTGGTGAATCCGGGATCGAATATTCTGCGCAAGCTCTCCTTGGGAATACCGACGCCGTCGTCGGAAAACTTGATGTGGACTTTTTTGTTTTTCGCAAATGTGGAGATGCGTATGGTTCCCTTGTCTTTTATGGCCTGTTTGCTGTTGACAAGAAAGTTCAGAAAAACTTGGTTCAACTGGCTAGGAAAACAGGAGATGGGGGGAATGTCACCGTAATCCTTGACAATGGTGATGTTGTGCTTCAGCTCGTGATGAATAAGGACCAGGGTGTCTTCGATACCCTCGTGAATATCCACAGTTTTAAGTTCCGCCTCATCTAATCTGGCAAAGCTTTTCAACCGCGTGACGATATTGATGACTCTCTCGGCACCGGATTTGATAACGCTGTTGGAATCGTCTATAAGCTTGAAAGCGGCCTCAAGTTTAGGGATCTGTTTGCAATCTTCCGGGAGTTCCTGCTGGATGATAGCCTTCAACCTTTCCAGGGTTCTGAAAAGCGTATCGTGCATACTGTTGACCGCCCCGATGGGGGTGTTGATCTCGTGAGCGATGCCGGCGACCAACTGGCCCAGAGATGCCATTTTTTCTGATTGGACCAGTTGAGTTTGGGCCTCTTGGAGGTGCCTGTTGGTTTTTTCCAGGTCGGTCAACACATTCTTGACCTCAGTAAAGTCGTGAGCGATCCCCACATAAGAGAGGATATTCCCATCGCTGTCCTTCAACGGAGAGACGCTCGATCTATGGTACCTCCAACTCTTGTCTTTGTGCTGGATTCTGTACTCGATGCTACTCTGTTTGGCCCCTGTTTGTTCGAGCCTGTGAAAATGATTCAGACAGACTTCCAGGTCATCGGGATGAATGTGCTTGGTGAAGTGCCTGCCCGTCAGCTGTATGGCGTCGAACCCTAAAATCTCTTTCACATTCGGGGAGATGTAGGAAAAATTTCCATCGGGCGTCATGGTAAAGATGATATCGTTGGCATTTTCCACGATGCCACGGAATCGCTCCTCGCTCTCCTGAAGAGCTTTGAGCGCCATATGGCGTGAAAGATAGCCTCCGATCATCCTGGATGCGGTCTGTAACAAAGCCACATCTTCCTTGCTCCACTGTCTTTCTTCCTTGACATCGTCGAACCCGATAAAACCGTACCACATATCATTGATCCAGATCGGAATGACGAGGATCGAGAGAATATCCTGTGCCTCCAGACCCTTTTGCAATTCGGGTTCCAAAAAGCGGGTTATACCAGTGTAAGGGATATTTTGGGAGAGGGATTTTTTCCAGCTTTGGAGGCCCTCTTTGTAGGGAAGGTGCTGGAGGAGGGGATTATCTATTTGAGGAGTCACGCCGGGTGCACACACCTCCCAGAGCTGGCGCATGCAGAGGCCATCTTTATCATCCATGAAGTTTTCAAAGATATAAGCCCGGCTTGTGTTGGATGCAACGAGCAAGTGGTCGAGAGCTCCTGTTATTTCTGCTTTCATCTCAGTGCCGCTGAGAAGCGCTTCGGAGCAGGCCGCGAGTCCTTCTTCGTATTTGAGTCTCGTGGCAATCGCCTCCTCCACGCTTTTGCGCTGAGTGATATCGTAGAGTCCTGCGATCGCAACCTGTTCTTCCCCGATCTGTGCGATTTGCACAGATAGGAGGACCCAAACGGGATCGCCGTCAGCGTTCCTCACCCGCATTTCCTGGTTGTGTAAATATCCATCCTTTTCCAATTTTTCCCGGATGCGCTCTCTGTCTTTTGGGTCGTAGTAAAAATCTGGCGTGGTCTTTCCAAGAACATTATCTCTCTGGAATCCCATAATCTTGGCGAGGTTATCGTTGACGAAAAGGATGGTATTGTCGGATAAACGGCTGACCAGAACCGGCATCGGAGACGCATTCACGATCGACTCGAGATGCTCATAGGTCCGTTTGGGGACTGTGATATCGTTATAGATCCAGATTGTCCCCAGTTCTACCTTGTTCCGGTCAAAAACGGGGATCCCCAGGGGCAAAACAAAGCGTTCGGCCGGTTTGATCTGCTTGACGCTGGTTCTGTACATCTTGACAGCATCGAATTCTTTATATGCCAATTGCTCTATAGTTAGTTGCATCTTTTGTGAAACTTTGAGGAATTCGTCGTAATCTTCGAAGCAGCTTTTGATCGTGTTCAGAAAAGTTTCGAAGGGTTTATCGACGAGTTTATCGAACTGGATCCCGAAAAAGCTGTCAGTACCCTGATTGGCTCTCCTTAGTTTTCCTTTGCGATCGACCATGACCATGCTGGATGGATAGGCGTCCATGATAGCTTGGAGTTCATCGTGGCTACGCATAAGCTCTTCGAGGAGGTCGCGGAGCTGTGAATTTTTATTCTCCAACTCCTCCTCGAAGATCTTTCTCTCCGTAATGTCCCGGGCGATACCGATGGCCTTCAACACCCTGCCATTCTCCACTATCATGTGCGTGTGGACTTCGTAATCTCTTACTTCGCCTTTTTTTGTGACCATCCGGAACTCCACCCTGCGCCTCCTTGCCTCTCCCCGCTCCACTGCTGCGCGGAATGTTTCCCTGACCCGCTTTCTGTCTTTGGGATGAATCACCTTAAAAACAGATGTTCCGATCAGCTCTTCGGGATGATATCCCATGTTCGTTTTGACAGCGGGACTTAACTCGAGAAATATGCCTTTTGGGTTCAAAGAATAGATGATATCCGGAAGGTTTTTTATGAGAATCGCCAGATTCTCCTCGGACGCTTTGAGCTGCTTTTGCAAGCGTGTTGTCTCTATGGCTTTCTCTATGGTCGCATCGATCTCCTCGATCTTCGGAGGCTCCAGAATAAAATCGAAGGCGCCCTTTTTCAGGGATTTGACTGCTGCCGGGATAGTCCCATGGGAGGAGAGAATTATGACCGGGATGTCCGGCTTGATACGCTTGGCTTTTGCAAGGAATCCCAGACCGTCCATATGAGGCATATTGAGGTCGCAGAGCACGACGTCGAAGTTTCTTCGTTTAAATAGATTGAGCCCGCTCCGACCGGAAGCCGCTGTTGTGACGCTGTAGTCCTTCACGCGCAAGAGATCACGCAAGACCTCCCTGTGTTCCTCTTCGTCATCGATGCATAAGACTTTTATTTTTTCCATTGTCCAAGTCCTCATATATGACTGGATTATTCGTAAAATCTGCTGACCTCATTTTTCCCAAATCATTCAATACCTTATTGTCAGCATCTTTTACCCTTCGGGCGCATTGATCTCACAACAAAGCCTTCGT